>LKML01000073.1 GCA_001563795.1 Haloferacaceae archaeon B1-Br10_E2g22
AGATCAAAGCAGCACGAGCCAACCGTCTGTTTCTGACAATTGAAGAAGTAACACAATTTCTCAGAACAGCGATTTCACGTCTTACTGTGCCGCAAGTGTATCATTACTTGTGCTAATGCCTATGAGACGGCTTCGGAACCGGCCGACACATCCATTGGCGGATTGTTTACCATACACTCAGCAGCAACACCAGCTAATTACCTCTTTCGTCGACCAATCATCAGATAGATAATCGATTTATATTGTTACCGTATTAAACCTATTTTACATTCATAGGATACTGCACGCTATCAACCAATCTGATAGCAAACTACCGACTGGTGGGGGTGTCGTAACCCACTGACCTGAATCATTCAAACCTCGAAAATAGTGGGTTACATTGGCGACGAGGGTAGATCAAAACGCAACTCTCCACGTTGCCGCTGTTATTACACCCCTTTATCGAGATGTAACACACCTCGTTTCGTGAGTAACTACACCCCCGATAAAGTGTAAATCACAGCCCAACGGCCCATTGTCGTAACCGAGCTGTTCCGTTCTCTGTTCCCATTTGACCGAGCAAACACCGAACTCCGAATAGCCTGTTGCTTTAATCAGAAATGCAGTATCGCAATTAACCAGTCAGTGGATGAATGACTACTGGTGTTCGAATGCGTTGTAGATCTCTCGATTGGCCTCACGGTCGACCGCAGCGACTCGCTGGACAAGTTCTCGACGGATATCGTCCATTACTTCGTCGAGGGGAGACTGAGAGTCGGCTGTATCGTCGGTCGACATAGGTCATATGTCGGACTGAACGTCGTTAATCGTTCGGATCAGACGAGTCGCCGGTCAGCTGGGCGAGTCCGTACCGAATGAGGTTCTCTCGCCATGTTTCAATTTCCCCGACCAAATCCAGCTGCTCGATGTGTGACTGTAGGTAGCGGGCGTGTGGCACGTCCAGCAGTCAACCTATTCCGTCGTGGAGAACACGACCAAAGCTGTAGACAGGAGACATTCGCTCAACAGGCGAGCAGTTGCGAATCATAAATATCCCAACTGCGGTCGGGAAGCCTCATTGTTTACGGTGAGAAGGATATCACCGCCAAGTTAGTTAGTCGAGACGGACTCCGTTGGTATCCACCCGGAGAACCGAGTCGAACAACGGCACAATCGTCTCGACAGCATGACTGTTGAGGCTTGTCGTGTCGACGTGAAAATGTGAGACCGCATCGCCAGCAGCGAGTTTGGCCAACAGAATGTGGAGGAACCGGAAGATCCGTTTTGTCGATTTGTACTGATACAGCAGCGACAGCTGGTCGACACAGACCCGGATGTCGGCGTCGAGTGTGGCCCACTCACTGACGATACCCGTGGCAACAATGCCGAGACGGGTCAGATCGTTCGGGTTCCGGATCGAGAACCGCTCGAGTCGGTCGCTGAGAGTCTCGGGAATTGGCTGGCTGTAGCCGATTTCGATGAGTGTTGTTGCGGCCGCCTGTGTAACGATCCGTTCGAGTCGGTCCGGTGACAGTCGAGAGTATCGGACGAGAAGTACGTGGCTGTCGGTGGCTGACTCAGTCGCAAGCAGATCGAGACACGCATCGTGTTTTCGACCGTCGTGCGACGCACACACGACGAGCGTGCTTGATCCGGGAGACAGCGATAAATCAGCTGGTCGACAGTACGCGGCTGGCTCCGAAGCGGCGGCTGGCTCATCGGTTGACTCGTCGGCTGGTTCGGCGGTCGGCGTGTCGACTGGCTGTGCTGGCTCGGTGGCAGAGTCGGCGGCAGGGTCGACGCTCGGTGGCGTGTCGGCACTGCTGAGATCCGGTGGCACGTCCTCGACTGCAGCCGACGAGCCGGGCAGCCGCAGCCAATGAAACTGGTCTTTGAGCCACGTAAACGGCGGCAACACCGTCGACGCCTCGTTTTCGGCTGCTGAAACAGCGGTCGTTGCGGGCTGGGCGTCGACCGCTGCCGTGAGCTGTGTGGCTAGCGACGCCGGATCGAGCGGCTCATCGCCAGGCGGCAACGAAACGGCGAGCGCTGGCTCGGGTGGATGGTCGGCCGCAGCGGGGGGCACACCGGCAAGCAACAGCGGCGGGAGGTCCGCAAGCGTCGACAGCTCTCGTCGAAGCCTCGGTCCGTGGGTCTCGAAAAAGCACGCGTCCGTGAGTACGCAGTCGAACGCATCGGCCTCAATACGGCGTCGGGCAGCGTCGATCTCTTCGACAACCTGCAGCTCAACAGCACAGCCGGCAAGTCGGTCCGTGTCTACTGTAAGAAGGCGGTTATTGTCACCGATATATAATACTCGGACCGACATTCATCGAATCTATACTAGCCCAGTATTAAGTCAGTTGCTACAATACCCAACCGGTGATTAAAAACATCGATTCTTTTTATATTATATGGTGTTATCATTTTATCACTACTGACACATACAGCACGTTTATATATACGCTATTGGTACTAAATACAATAATGAAAATGTGCACATTGAGCATCTCCGACAGATGCCCTCGGGTTTCGGCGGGACAGTGCGGGGTTCGTGCCGACTGAGTCGACTCGCGCGGTCCGGCTCCGGGCGTTTATTGATTCGTGGTACGTTGCCGTTGTGGTGCTACTGGTAGTGCTGACGGTCGTCGCTGGCTGGTGGGCGTATCAGGTCGCGGTCGTGCCCGACATCGAACACGAACAGCGAACCGTCGAGCAGTGGGCCGAATCGACCGAGTTCGAGCACAGCGCGCGGATTACAACCGACTCGGTTCCGTTTTCGGCCGGCGAACGGGTCACCAACCGACCGATCTACTACACGAACCTGGCGAACAACCTCGATGGGAGCTACAGCTACGAGTACAGCGGTGACGACGGCTCGCTGGCTGTGAGCACTGACACCTATCTGTTGATTCGTGCAGGCGAACTCGACGGCCAGGAGATGACGGAGGTTTACTGGGAGGTCACCCGCCCACTCGAATCACAGTCGACTAACTCGCTCGCACCGGACGAATCACACAGTGTCGACTTCGTCGTCGACATCAATTCGGTGCTCTCGACGATTGAAACGGTCGAACAACAAGTCGGCTCGACCGAAGGACTGGTCGACGTTCGCGTGGTTTCGGTGTCGGCAGTCGACGGCACAGCCGGCAGCCAGACGGTCGACCAGCAACACGAAAGCGAGCTGGTGCTAATTGTCGAACCGGAGATTTTCCGCGTGATCGGCCAGAACACGGTATCGGAACGCCACCAGGAGTTCCAGACGGTCGAAACAATCCAGCCGCCGTCGGTGGTCGAACAGCTCGTTTCGCTCGGCCTGTTTGGCGTGGCCCTGATCGCACTCGTCGCCGTCGTAGTCGGTCGGTCGAGAGGCCGGTTCGAACTCAGCGAGGACGAACGCGAGCTGCTGGCTATCGAGCAGAGCCGCGAACGGTTTTCGGAGTGGATCACGACCGGCACGTTCCCCTCCGAACGGGAGTACGAACAGACGGTGTTGGTCGACGACCTCGAAGGGCTGATCGACGTGGCGATTGATACCAACAAGCGCGTGATCGAGGACCAACAGCTTGGCGTCAGCACGGTGCTCGACGACACGTACATCTACATCTATATCCGCCCGGATTCTCCCGCCCGCGACTGGCTGGTGAGCTACGCCGACTCTGGTGATGAGGGGTTCAACGAGTTCGATCATGGCTTCTGATTCCATCGTGGATCGCTCGCCCCCAGCCGGCCGTCGAGGCTGTCGATGAAACCCAATGAACTCCCGCAGTATCTGCTGGCGGTGACGATTGTTGGACTTATCGTACTGTTGTTGTTCAGCCAGCTGCTGGGCCAGCCGTTCGTCGTTTTCGTCGAGACGGGGAGCATGGCCCCGACGCTCGAACCGAACGACGGCTATCTCGCGATGCCGATGTTCTTTGCGGGCGAAATCCGCGAGGGCGACGTGATTCTGTTCGATTCACAAGAGCTTGGCGGCGGCGAGCTTACCACCCACCGAGTCGAGGCAATCACCGACGAGGGTTACATCACCAGAGGCGACGCCAACCCGTTTACTGATCAGGACGGCGACGAGCCGCCGGTCGCCGAGGGACAGATCCGGTCGGTCGCCCTTCAGCCAACCGGCGAACTCGTCGTGATTCCAGGACTCGGTGCGACTGTCGTCGGATTCACCTCGGTTGTTGAGTCGACCCAAGAACGGATCACCGCCCCGCTCGGCGTCGACACGCTTGACGTAACAACCGTCTCGACGGTGATTATGCTGTTGGGCCTGCTGGTCTACATTTTCAGCGTGCTCTACGAGCGAACCAACAGACGAAGCCGGAGTCGGTCGGACGGTAACCCGTTCGACAACGCGGTGTTGATTATCGCACTGTTGACGCTGGTCGTGATTTTGCCGGTCAACGTCTCGATGTTGCTGCCGTCGGGTGTCTACCAGTACGAGATAATCAGTTCGGCCTCGCCGACCGACGACGAACAGATTATTCAGGCCGGCGGCTCCGGTGAGGTGACTTACGTCATGCAGAACAGCGGTCATCTGCCGACAGTCGTCTTTCTGGAGCCAGCGGGAGACGGCGTCGACGTGCCGCCCGAGCAGCTGTATCTTCCCAGACGAACTACACTCGAACTCCCGATAACGATGCATGCACCCGACGAGACCGGCTCGTATCTCCGATTCGTCCGGGAACACCGCTATCTCGTGGTGTTGCCGCCGTCGGTGATCGCCGCGCTGCATGCGATCCATCCGCTGGTAGCGATGGCGGCGATCAATCTGACCGTCGCCACGGTCGTGGTTAGCGTCTCGGTGCTCTCGATTGGAACCGGTCGGCTGCGCCTTCGCTCGCGGCAGCGTGATATCACCGTCGGCGAGGAGATCCGTCGACTGCTGCCGTCGGTGTTGCTCGTGAGTGGATCGTCCGCTGGCCGCAAGAAGCGAACCGACCGGCGGACACGGTCGACGCCACCCCCGCAGCGTCCGACAGCCCCGAGTCCACCGACAGCTGGCGTCGACAAGCCAGTCACTGAGCCGGCCACACCGAACGACGAGCGGCTCACAGCCGACCAGCGGTACAGACTGTACGAAACGCTCCGAACGCCGCCGTCCGTCGACGGTGCCGAAAACGAGCGAGCGGGCGAAAGAGAAACCCAACAGTGGACGCCCGAAGCCGTGCAAAAAGAGCTTCGGACGGCGTTCGATCTCGACTATCCGGTCGCCTACTGTGCGTGGCTCCTGACACAGTCGAGACAGCAGGACGGATATGAAACAGATTCAGACAGAAATATTAAATAATATTACTGTACGTATTTAACCGACAAACACATTGATTTAGGAAAAATCTGGATGGATTCAATTGTAAACCCGGTGTCACGAGAAAACAAGAACACGATGTTCACGGTGTTGAGTAGCCACCGTCGACGCTACGTGTTGTACGCCTGCAACCAGGCAGAGGGCTCAACGACGCTGTCGGCGGTCGCCGAGCAGGTCGCCGCCTGGGAGTACGACAAACCCATCGCCGAAATCACCTCAACCGAGCGCAAACGGATTTATACGTCGATCCAACAGCATCATCTCTCGAAGTTAGTCGAAGCGGGGTTGGTGACCGTCGAGGGCGACAAGCTGACGACAACCGAGACGGCCAGACGGCTGGATCTGTATCTCGAAATCGTCCCGGAAAAGAACATTCCATGGGCCGTGTACTATCTTGGGCTGGCTGTCATTGGTGGCTTCTCGCTGGGGTTTGCCCACGTCGGCTGGCTTCCGGACGCGATGTCGGTGCTGGTGGTCAGTTTGTTGCTCGTTTCGGTGCTCGCCGTCTCGGCGAGTGCCCATCTCGTCGACTCGAACCGAATGCGGTTCGATTCCAGCGAGGTTCCGGCGGAACTCGACGCTGATGACTCGTCATAACGCCATACCCCACTTTTGACCCCGTTCAGGCAGTGCCTGAACCGAACCTGGGAGCCACATACTGGTGGATCACAGAGCCTGAACGGGCGGATGGTAGCATCATACAAAGACCCTTTCAGTCCGAGGAGTAGTACATGGGACTCACACGTCGCAACACAGTAATCGGACTCGGCACGCTGGCAGCAGGCGCGGGATTGATCGGCTCGACAGGCGCGTTTTCTGCGGTCGAGGCCGACCGAACGGTGAGTGTCGAAGCCGCCGGTGACGGCTCGGCACTGCTTGCGCTCGCAGCCAACGACGGCGAAGAGATCGACCCGAGCGATGGAACGTCGAGCCGAGACGGCGAGGACCTTTCGGCCTACAGCGGCTCGGTCGACGACTACGTCGGCAGCGTCGACGACACTGTCGCGCTCGTGTTTGACGACGATTCTGATGTTGCGGCCAATCTCAACGCACGCACGCGGTTCGACGATCTGCTTGTTGTCCAGAACAACGGCACCCAGGACGTGGGCCTCTACATCGAAGACCCCGAGACCGAAGACGGCGAGGGGAACCCGACCGTTGATTTCCTGCTGTGGGACGGCAGCGAAACGACGAGTATCGTCGGCGGCTCGGGCGATGCGGTGACCCTCGAGGCAGGAACCCACGCAGGCATTACCGTGGCGATCAACCTCTGGGGACTCACCGACGTGAACGAGGTCTCGTTCCCCGACTCGATTCGGCTCGTCGCCGAAGCGGCCCTCGCGGAGTAACCGATGGGGCTGACACGACGTAACACACTCATCGGGCTGGGCGTGCTCGCCGCGGGCACGGGCGTCATCAGCGGCAGCGGCGCGTTCGACGCCGTCGAGGCCAATCGAAGCTTCGAGGTCGCGGTCGACGGTGACAGCGGCGCGCTGCTCGCCTTGGCGGCGACAAACGACGTGCTTGCCGGCAGCGAACCCGGCGGAGCCGGTGGTAACGATGTCATCTACTTCCAGCTTCAGGAAGCCGAAACCGCCAGTGACCAGCCGGCGGTCAACGAAGATGCCGTCACCGAGTTTTTCGGGGTGTTTTCGATCACGAACAACGGCTCGCAGACGGTCGACGTGAGTATTGACCTCGAGGCGGTCGACGGCCTTGCGTTCGAACTCCGCGAAGCACGCGGCGACAACAGCGATGTGATCGGTAGCGATCTGTCGCTGACTGAAGGCGTCGAGCTGTCGCCGGGAGCGATGGTAAGCGTCGACATCGCTATCGATACGACCGTCGATGGTGGCTACGTCGAGGCGGACGATCCCTACCAGCTCACGATCACCGCGCTGTCGGCGCCCGCCCAGGACGCCTGATGGCCCTCTCCCGTCGGCTCACGATTATAAGCCTCGGTTCGCTCACCGCGGGGTTGGGGCTTATAAGCGGCGTTGGCGCGTTCGACAGTGTATCGGCCGATAGAGACGTAACAGTCGGCTTTACCGACGACGAGTCGGCGGTTCTCGGCATGCAGCCAGTCGAGGGCGACAGTCGACCGTTCGTTACGGTGGCGGCCGACGACACCGGCACCATCGGCATCAGTATCGACCGACTCAACCGGAACGCCCGAACCGTGCTCGACGATCTGGTCGCGTTTACCAACAACGGAACACAGCCACTCGACTCGATTTCCATCTCGCTGACCGACACGAGCACGAACGGCGCGCTGTCGGTCCACGACACATTGGACGGCGTCTCGCTCGGTGTCGGCGAAACAGTCGTCGGCCTCGGGCTGACGGTCGACACACTCGGGGCCAACGGTCACACCGGCGAGCCAGCGATCAGCGGCACGATCACGATTAGCGTTACAACATAACAAATACAATATATGCGTCGACGAAACACTCTCATCGGAATCGGAACCCTAGTGTTCGGAGCCAGCGGCTTCATGGCCAGCGGTGCGTTTTCGCTCGGTTCGCAGGGGAGTGCTGGCAGAGAGTGGATACAGGTCGCCGGAACCGACCAGAGCTTCCACCGCGGGAGTAGCCAGGACGGCACCGCCAGCGACGGATCTAGCAGTGGCGATGGTGGCGACGGTGGAGATAGTCAGGAGGATAGCAACACCGAAGACGATAGCGACGGGGGGGATGAGACCACCGAGAGCGATGACGAGTCCGAAGAAATCGACGACGGCACTGAAGACGACGATGCTGGTGAAGACGACGACAGTGATGAGGAAGATGACGGTGACGATGACGATAGCCAACCGGATGTTCCACCAGACGACCCACCGGAGACGGAGACACGAGTCCAGGTCGTCGTCGACCCAACCAACACCGGCAACGCTGTCGGAGCGGTAGGGTGGGACGGCCAGCTTGCGAAGTCCTCGCTGCTCGACAGCACTGCCGAGGGATTTTTGCGTGGCATCTCGGTCGAGAACGCCAACCGGAACGCGGTCTCGTCGATTGGACTCGTCGACGCCGCAGGCTACCCAGCCGACCGGGCGGCGTTTGTAGTCGCCAACGTCGGCGATCTATCTGATCCAGGTACAGGTGGCCACAGCGTGCAGCTGGAACTCCAACTCCGCGACGAGGATGGAGCCATCGTAACCCCGGCCCCACAGCTGACGTTTCCATACCGAGTGGTGTCGGCTGGGGGTCCATCTGGTGTCCGGGGACACGATCTTGCCACGGATCGCGTCGACCTCGACGTTGGTGAACTGATCGAGGTTGTCGTCCGCGTCGACTCACGAACGGGCATCGAAAAGGCAACTCAGGTCGGACAGCTTCGGTTTACTGCCGAGGGCCAATAATGGGTCGACGGCGACCGAACCGAACCGGCTCACGCACGCTCACACGCCGGTCAGCACTCGGCTTGCTCGTCGGGGGTGGGCTGTTGAGTATCGGGGCGTCGGGTGCGTTCGACACGGTCCAGGCGAACCGCCCGTTTTCAGTGCCGGTTGGCAGCGACGACGAGGGCCTGTTGGGAATCGACCGCCACGAGCCGTCAGTCGCCGCCGGCCAGACCGCGACGCTCATCGAGCTTACCAATCGGTTCGGGTCGACGCTCACAACGGTGGATGTCGCCGTGCTCTCGGCTGGCAGCCTGCCGCTGACGACCGCGGATCTCTCATACCCCGAGACATTGGGTCCCGGCGAGTCCGGGTCGGTCGAGGCAGTGATCGACTGTGGTCCGCCCGGAATCGAGACGGTCACGCTCGCTATCGAAGCCACCAGCAGCAGCCACACAATGCGGGCGGACAGAACAATCCGCGTGCGATGTCTCGACAGCACTGCCGCAGTCTGTGAGCCACACCAGCTCACCCCGCTCCAGCAGTACGGCTGTGTGCGGTCGACCGGGTTCACGCTCAACGGCGAGACCGAACCGTGTGATACCCTTGTCGAGAGCGATGGCGATGTCAACATCAGACTGCGAAACGGTGCCGAGGTCGGTGGTCGGCTTCACGTCCGCACTGTGGGCGAAACCGATCTGAAGCTCCAGAACGAATCGGTCGTCGACGGGCCGCTGTGGGTCGAAACGGCAGCCGAAATCAACGTCCATCTGGTCGACAGAGCACGCGTTGCAGGACCCCTCAGGCTCGAAACCGACGACGAAATCGACGTGATGCTCAACAACGATGTCGAGATCGACGGTTCCGTTCGGCTGGAGACAGCCGACGAGATCGACCTCGACATCGTGAACAACGTGGTCGTCGACGGGCCAGTTCAGGCGAGTTCGGACGACGAGATTGACGTGCGCGTTCGGAACGCGGCACGCGTCGAGGGGATCTGTCTCAGCACGGACGACGAAATCGATCTCGACCTTCGCAACGACTGTGTGGTCGACGGAGCCGTCTCGCTGGAGTCGGACGACGAAATCGAGGTCGACCTCGTCAATCAGGCGACTGTCAAGGGACCAGTCGACATCGAGACAACCGACGACGTCGACGTTCGGCTCAATGGGTCGACAATCGACGGTGATCTCATAATATCCTCGGCGGGCGATATCGATCTCAGACTCCAGAATCAGTCGACACTCGGGGGGAGCGTACTGATCGAAACCGACGGCAGCATCAGCGTCAGCCTTGGGGGGTCGACGATTCAGGGGGATCTCACGCTGCGAAGCGGTGACGGAAGTTCAATCACTGAGACCGGACATAGCTCGATTGTCGGAACCGTGAGCGAAACCAGCCAGTAGCGTCGTTGCCACCGGAAGTCAGTACTGCTTTGAGCAGACACATCCTACCCCCACGTGTGAGCGACAATCAAATCCGTGAGTAACGCTGAGACGATGATCTCAGTTCTGTTGTGTGTCTATTCGGTCGTGTTTAGTTAAGACTGAAGAATGAGGCGGAGTGAATTTCGGCTGTTCATGGCTAAAATCACTCGCCTCAGCGGTTGTACCGATTGGATTGAGTTAGATTTGTGGAACGAGAACGGACACCGAGCGAACTAATGAAACTCGGTATCCGATACCATTTGTCTGGACTATCACTTTCGAATACAGTTCGAGAACTTGAAAATTTCGGTGTCAAACGCTCACGGAAAGCAGTTCACGACTGGGTTCAGAAGGCAGATTTACAGCCAGCCAGGAATGCAAGCCCGGATCAGATCGCCTTGGATGAGACGGTGATCCGAGTCAATTGACAACAGTATTGGCTGTACGCTGCGGTCGATCCAGAGACGAACAGATTCCTCCATGTACGGCTGTTTACAACCACAACAACGGCATTGACGCAGAAATTTTTGCGAGAGCTCAAACAGAAACACGATGTTTCTGAGGCCGTCTTTCTCGTCGATTATGCACACCATCTTTCAGCTGCATTGAATCGAGCAGGACTCCGATTTCAAACTGTTCGCCATGGAAATCGGAATGCCGTCGAACGTGTTTTTAGAGAAATAAAACGCCGAACATCTTCGTTTAGCAATATTTTCAGCCACGTTGATCCAGCAACCGCAGAAACATGGCTACAATCGTTCGCTGTCTGGCGGAATTGGCTTAACTAAACACGATGACTCGTCACTGGCCGCTTTTCGTGTCGTGGTATCAGTATATAAAGAACGGATCTTTTTGTTGTCCTGCAAAAACCACTACCTTTTCGTTGGGGCTTTTCGAGATCCGAATCGAACGCTCGATACGCAGATAGAACTCCGAGTAATTTGTGCCCAGATCAACAGGCGTCAATCATTGAGGACACCCCGTTCACGCAGGTACGTTCGAACATCGATCAAAAAGTCTCGATACCGGTTGAGGTCTTGTAACGCATCGTAGACATCGTCGTGATCGATAGCGGCGCCATAGGTGTGTGCAAGCACGTTCCGAAAGCGAGCTGCCTGAACCATCTCTGCCAGAGTGGTCTCATCAAAGAGACCTTCAGCGTCCATTTCGACCATCGACGCTGGATTACTCTCCGGAGGCGTTCCCTGTTCGTGGCTGATAATCGTCTTGGCGATATCGAGTGTTGCCTCGGTCAGCTTGACGAACCGTCGTTCGACCACATCACGACTTTCCCGGTCAATAAGATATGCCGACCGGGACAGTGATTGCTTTTTGCTGAGCACAGCCAGGCTCACCTCAATCGTTTCGACTGCCCTCACGATCCGTTCGACGTTGTCCTCGGAGAGTGTCATGCGAGGTGATCATCAATCGCAGCGAGTGCGTCGTCAAACCGTTCG
>LKML01000074.1 GCA_001563795.1 Haloferacaceae archaeon B1-Br10_E2g22
CGCCAACCACTATGACGATTTCGACGACGAGGGACGAAGTTCATAAGTCCGTCACGACCCTTGCTTCGCCAATGCAATCGCTCGTTATTGTCGCCCACGGTTCACATCTGAATCCGGGGTCGGCGAACGCGATGGAAACCAGCGACGACATCGCACCCGTTCTCGAAATTGCGGCCGACGAGGCCCGTTCCGCACAGGTTCTCAGCCGGCAGCGTCGACAGACCATGCTGACGTATCTGGTCGTCATCTACGTCGCATTCCTCGTGTTTCTCGGCATTATGGCTGCGCTGATGATCTCGTTTATTCCGGCGATCGAGGACGTAATCGCCCAGATGGCCGAAAGCACCGACGGCACACAGGCCCCCGGCGGGATCGGGCTGGTTGGTGACACCGACGATATCAACATCGCGGGCTACGAGACGCTGTTTTTCCATGTCACCGTCGTCCAGGCGATCTGTTCGGGGTTAGTCGCGGGCCAGCTCGGCCAGGGATCGATCAAAGACGGTGTCAAACACGCGACGATCATGCTGATTATCACCTACATCGTCTTTACGGTGCTCTGAACAGGACAGACAGCTGGGTGGCTCGGCGGTAGTCGACACTGCTTTGGGTCGACACACCAACAAAAGGGTATGGCTGCTGATCTGACTGAAAAAACCGACCGCTACGAGCAGATGCTGGCCGACGCCCTCGACGAGGCCGACCGGACGGCTCCCGAGGGGACACCGCTCGGGCAGGCTGCCGTCGACTGTCGGGAGATGGCCGACTCGTATTTAAAAGACGGTCGACATTTCCGTGAGAACGGCGATCTAGTCAACGCCCTCGCGTCGTTTTCATACGGCTACGGCTGGCTGGATGCTGGTGTACGGATGGGGTTGTTTTCGATTCCGGAAGACACTGAACTATTTACGACATAAAAGCCACACAGCACGGCCTCAGATGAGTAGCTGAATATCCGCGTCCTGCATCTCCTGGAACGCCGAGGCGGCTCCGACACCGGTTGTCACACCGTCGTAGAAATCAGCCTCGTCGTAGCCGAGCAGATCGATCGTCATCTGACAGGCCTGCAGGTCGACGCCGCTTTCGAGCGAAACCTCAATCAGTTCCTCGATTGATGCCACGTCATTGTCCGCGATTTTGCCGCGCATCATCCGGGTGGTCATCCGGTCCATGCCGGGCAGCGCGGCAATCAGGTTGGGAACTGGCATGTTCGGGTTGCCAACCGAACTCAGTTTGAGGTTTTTGGAGTGTTCCTCATGAAGGAGTTCCAGCCCCCAGAACGTATGGAAGACGGTGACCTCGTAGCCGAAGGCGGCGGCCGTACTCGCGAGGATGAGCGGCGGATACGCCATATCGAGCGTCCCCTTCGTGGCGATAATCACCATCTTGTTCGACGCATCGTCGACCTCACTTTGGAGCTCCGCAAGCTCGGATTCGAGCGTTTCGATGCGGTCCAGTAGCTCCGCAGTCTGGTCCGCAGGGGGCTCCGTCCCGGAACTGGGTGTCTCCGTGCTCATCGTCAGTCCGTTTTCGTGACGTAGTGTTTGTACACGTCGTGGCCGTCGTCCGTTGCTTCTTTCTGCTCTACCAGCTCGGCACCGTCGGTCGACTCGGCCCAGCCGGCGATATCGCTCATGCTACCGGAGTCGGTCGCAACGACTTCCAGCGTCTCGCCGGCAGCCAGCGACTCAAAGGCTCCTTTTGTCTTGATCACCGGCATCGGGCAGTTCTGTCCTTTCACGTCAAGCGTCTCAGTTACATCCATGCTCATTGGTGGTCTCCCTTGTGTTGGGTTCATCACACAATACTAAACGACCGGGCATAAATGCATCGGTCACACAAGCGGTCGGCACACGCAAACAGTCGAATTCTCCCCTATGAACGCCCCAAACGAACGGTTACCAGCAGTTTCGACGGAAAAAGTCCGCCTACTATATTGCACATAAATTGCACAACCATGCAAACTCTTAAGTCGGACTACCTGCTATGGGTAGCTGTACATGGATCTCGAAGCGATGGATTTCCCAACGCCTGAATCGGACGTCGACTCGGTCGACCCGGAGACGCTGAAAAGTCGGATCGACCGCGGCGACAACGTCCACCTGCTCGATGCCCGCATGGCAACCGACTACAAGGAGTGGCGAATCGACGGCGAAACCGTCGAGAGCATCAACATCCCCTACTTCAAGTTTCTCGACGAGGAGATCGACGACGATGTCCTCGCACAGATTCCCGACGACAAACACCTGACGGTGCTCTGTGCGAAAGGTGGTGCCAGCGAGTACGTCGCTGGCGCGCTCGCTGACCGTGGCTACAGCGTCGACCATCTCGAAGACGGGATGAACGGTTGGGCATCGATCTACGAAGCCCACGAAGTGACCGACTACGCGGGAGCCGGCACACTCATTCAGTACCAGCGACCCTCCTCGGGCTGTCTGGGCTATATGGTGTACGACGACGGCGAGGCGGCGATCATCGATCCGCTTCGGGCCTTTAGCGACCGGTATCTCGCGGACGCCGAAAAGCTGGGCGTCGACCTGAAATACGCCTTCGATACCCACATCCACGCCGACCACATCAGTGGTCTCCGCGAGATGGCCGAGGCGGGTGTCGAGGCTATGATTCCCGAAGCCGCAGTCGACCGCGGCGTCACCTACGCCGACAAACTGACACTGACAAGCGACGGCGATACGTTCGCTGTTGGTTCGGCAACCATCGAGACCGTCTTCACGCCCGGCCATACGACGGGAATGACCTCATATCTGGTCGACGACTCGCTGCTCGCAACGGGTGATGGCCTCTTTATCGAAAGCGTCGCCCGCCCGGATCTCGAAGAGGGCGACGAGGGCGCACCCGAGGCTGCCGCGATGTTACACGAGTCGCTCCAGACGAAGGTCTTGGCGCTGCCGGATGAGACGCTGATCGGTGGCGCACACTTCAGCGATGCGGCCGAACCAGCCGACGATGGGACGTACACCGCGCCGTTGGGTGAATTGGTCGACCGAATGGCCGCCCTCACGATGGATGAATCCGAGTTCATCGATACCGTGTTGGCGGATATGCCACCGCGGCCGGCCAACTACGTCGACATCATCGAAACCAACCTCGGACAACAGGAGGCCGACGACGAGGAGGCGTTTACCCTCGAACTCGGGCCGAACAACTGTGCGGCCAGCCAGGACGCGCTGACGAGTGACGACTAACGCAGCAGTGGACACCGACAGGAGCCACAACAAATGATTACTGCTCTCATCGCATCGGGGACCATCGAAGCGCTGTTTCCCAACGGGATTTCCCGGTATGCAATCGGGGGGCTGCTTGTTGGGTTGGGAACGGCCGTTATTTATCTCGGTACAGCGATTACGGCGGGTGCGAGTACGTTCTTGGAGTCGACGCTCTCGTACGTCTCCGGTCGCTCGCGATTCCAGCAGTATCGCGCCTCTCGTGACTGGCGTGTCGTCTTTACGCTGAGCATTATCGCGGGTGCAGCAATATACGCGCTCATATACCAAGGCGAGCCGTGGGCACTCACGGGGAGCGGCTGGATTACCGAAGTCGACCCATGGCGACTGTTCGTCGGCGGGATTCTCGTCGGGATCGGCACCCGAATCGGTAAGGGCTGTACTTCCGGCCATGGCATCTGTGGGGTCGGTTCGGTCTCCCGGACCTCGCTGGTCGGCGTCGTGACGTTTCTCGTCGTCGCCATCATCACCGCGAACATCGTCGCGGCACTGGGGGTGACGCCGTGAGTCGACACCCGCTGTTTATGCCGCTGATCGTTTTTGGTGGACTACTCTTCGGGTTTGGGCTTGGCTTCAGCCACATGGCACGGCCGGAGGTCGTCATTGATTTTCTGACCTTTGAGGACTTCGGCTTGCTCTTTGTCATGTTCGGCGGCTCGATCGTCGCCGGGCTGGCCTTCTGGACACTGTCGTCGACCGGCGGTAACGCACCCCTGACGGGCCGACCGTACGGTCGACGGCTCAAATCCTTTGATACAAGCGTCCTTGTCGGCGGCTCGATTTTCGGCGTCGGCTGGGGACTCTCAGGCATCTGTCCGGGTGCGGCCTACGCCAGCCTCGGGGTCGGTAACTGGCCGATCCTGTATGCGGTCGCTGGGATGTTCATCGGTGCGTATCTCCAGGGTGTCTGGCGAAGCGAGCCCACCAGCGAGACCGCAGGCGTTCCAGGTGACGACTAACGCTCGCAGAATGTGAGTATGACTCATACTGAGAGTTCGCATATAACCGACCGACTGCTTACAATCGCCAGCAAACTGCTGGCGGTCGACGAGTACGTGACGGTACGAACACTCAACGCACGCACAGCGATATATGAACGGCTACCGACTAACCTTGCAGAACAGTTCTTGTGATAGACTGATGGCTGCCTGCGCAGCTACATAGCCATTACTCGGTTCGAACCGCAACGACGGCGAACGTTTCGACTCTGGACTGTTCGGTTTCGATTTCGAAGCCGGCCTCGGCGAGGGCTTCGGCCGCCTCGCTCGCGCTGTAGCGTTCGTCGACCGGCGGGCCGTGTTCGCCGTCACCGTCGGCCGACCAGTCGAACAAGACGAGCCGTCCGCCTGGACGAACCACACGGTTGAGTTCAGCCAGCGCTGTTTCGGTAGCGAACTCGTGGTAGGTCATCGTCGAGAACGCGGCGTCGAGGGCCGCGTCGCCGAACGGTAGCTCTTCGATACCGCTGGTGACGAGCTCGACGTTCTCCGGGAGGCCCTTCTCGCGATAATACTCATGCATCTCGGGTTGGATGTCGACCGCGTACACCCGTTTGGCGAAGACGGCGACATCGTCAGTATAAAAACCCGTTCCGCTCCCGAGGTCGGCGACTGTCTCGGTGCCGGTCAGCGAGAGCGCGCGCTGTAGCTCTTCGGCTGAGACTGATCGGTAGCGTTTGGCTGCGTTTTCGAGTCGACCTGCGTTTTCGGCGTCAAACGTATGAAATCCCATTGGTACTGTATGGCGTTATAGTAGTTGTCAGTAGCTACAATCTATCGGTGGTGTGTCGGTCGGCCAAGATGGAGGTTCCACAGCCAAAACCTCTCCCATCAGAGTGGGAAAGATATCAGTGGGTGTAGTTTGTGATGACCGTCGAAAGCTGCTGTTCGGACTGTGCGCCGACGAGTCGCTCTACGGGCTCGCCGTCGACAAACACCAGTAGGGTCGGAATCCCCTGGACCTGATACTCGCCGGCCAGCTGCTGGAACTGGTCGACGTCGACTTTCAGCACGGCCGCATCCGTCTCGCTGGCGAGCGATTTGATCGTCGGCTCCATCATCTGGCAGGGCCCACACCAGTCCGCATAAAAGTCGACGAGAACGATATCGTAGCGAGCGACGACATCATCCAGGTCGCTTGCATTGGTCAACTGCACCGGTTCTGTCGGAACGGCGTCTCCTGTAGAACTCATCAGCTATCTGTAACAGCCGAGTGGTAATAACGATTTTGGACGCATTGTGCAATACTATGTATGAGAAATGGTGTCGACGGTACAGTCTGGGCGGTACGTTGTCGAACGAGCCCGGCGTAGCGAACTCGCTGATCCCTCTGTTCGCTGTACTGTATTGACTTGACAAAACAATATTATACACCCCGTTCGTACAGTGTGCATGAAAGCGGTATGCGCGACTGATCTTTCGGCGGCAAGCAAGGCGGCAATCGAGACCGAGACCTGTCTGGGCTGTCTCGGAACAATCGGCGTCGACGAGATTCATCTCGTCACTGTCATCCCCTCGAACGTCCACGCAGGCATGCCGGGAATGCAGTTCGAAGCGCGTCGACAGCGCGCGCTGGCACAGTACAGCGAGACCATCAAGGCGGCCGGCTTCGGCGTCGAGACCCACGTCGTCCGAGGAACCCCCCACCGGCGAATCAACGGCGTCGCCGGCACTGTCGGTGCCGAACTCACGATCGTCGGCTCGCGCGGCAAAAGCCCGCTCGAAAACCGCATTATCGGCTCGACGGCCAGAAACCTCACCCGAACGACGATCGTCCCGCTGCTCGTCAACCGTATCGAGCGCGGCGTCGACGATCCGGAGGTCGTTCGGAAACGCCTGTTTCGGCGAGTGCTGTTTGCGACGGATTTCTCGGAGAACGCCGACCGTGCTTTCGAGGCGTTTTCGTATCTCCGACATGCGACCAGCGAGGTGACACTCGTTCACGTCCGGACGCCGAAAGACCCCGACCCGACGGACGACGATCCAGTCGACCGGCTCGCCGAGCTGGCAGGCCAGCTCGATCAGTGGGGGATCGAGACCGACACCGAGATACGGCAGGGTGATCCGGCCGACAAGATTCTCGCTGTCGAACAATCCATGAACGCGACGATGACGCTGCTCGGCTCGCGGGGTCACAGTCGACTTCGCCGGCTGCTACTTGGCAGTGTGACCGAAGACGTGGTCGCAAACGCGGAGGCGAACGTCCTGGTGGTACCACCGGAACGGTCGGCATAGCGCGTTTCGAACAGTCGATTGCCGTGAAGTACCTCGGGGACAACTCAAGGGAAATCTTTGATTTCCGAACGACCCCGAGGCACTCGCCTTGCTTATTGGTAGCTCGGCAGCTTTCAGTCGTCGACCTGTGGCGTCCCATTGGCCAACGCCGCCTGTTCACGGACCGACACCGCGCCGTAGTAGAGGATGATGCTGGTGACGAACAGCGACGAGCCGACGAGCAACACGAAACTCACTGTATCGAATATCGGCATTTCAAGCCAGTTGGCGAGTTCGCCGAACGCAACCGCCGCACTCGCCAGCAACAACATGATGCCAAAGTAGATCGTCACATCAGCCTCGTCGACATACGCGGTCGAAGCCGAACCGATCCGGGCACCGAGCGCGCTGCCGACGAGCAGTGCGGTGACGACGCCGATATCGATCACCCCCGAAAGACCGTAGCTGAACGCCCCGACTGCCCCCGACATGAGCGCGCCAAACAGACTCGTGCCGACTGCAGCTGCCAGCGGAACGCCGATGAGATAGTAGATCGCCGGCATCCGAATGAATCCGCCACCGACGCCGAGAAACCCCGAGACGACGCCGACACCGCCGCCGACGCCCGAGATCGTCCACATCGAGGCTTTCGAGCCGTCGGTCAGCCGCACCATCGGCGGGATGTTGTAGGATTTGATTTTCTTTGCGATCTCGGGAATATCGTCGTCCTGTGTTTCGCTGTCGTCACCAGCGTCCTGCTTGAGCGCGTTCCGAGTGAACACGAGCCCGATTGCACCCAACAGCAGTACGTAGGCGATACCGACGACCAGTTCGGCCCGACCAATCGCTTCGAGCCCGAATACAAGCAGTTTGCCGATCTCGATGCCGACGACGATACCGACGAACATCAGCGCGCCGAGTTTGTAGTCGACCGACCCGACGTCGTGGTGTTTCAGCGTGGCGATGACAGCGGTTCCGAAGACGAACGCCATCGAGCTGCCGATTGCAACCGGCGCGGGGTAGCCGAGAATCAACAGGGCAGGGGTGACGAGAAACGACCCTCCCATGCCGAAAAAGCCGAAAAACACCCCCACCATAAAGCCGAAACTGACGAACAACACCAGCAGCTCCGGCGTCAATCCAAGGAGCTCCATTATGCAGTGTTTGCGATCGCATCGAAGACTCGTGGTGCGATTCGGTCTTCGATCATCCCGTATCCAACATAGAGGCCAATCGCCTCGACAAGCACGAGCGTGACGACGAGCGCTGCCTGCAGCGCTGTCGGAAGAACTGCGAACTCGATCATGTGGCCGATGCCTCCATCCAGACAGATTGTGTAGAACTCATAGGGGTGTCTCTACTATCTTGTAGGCTGGCCATAGGTAATAACGGTTTTGGGTACGCCATACAATATTATTGTTGTGTATATTATGCATAAGGACTGAAAATATCTCTGTACGTTATACAAATATAACTGATCTCGGCAGAGTTGCTTTTATCCTCCGTGGTGATGCCGGGAGACACACCTGCAGGCTATGAACGGCTTGCAGTTCGAACACCTATATTCCCAGCAAAAGCTGACCGTTCAGTACGGGTTCGAACACGACGCTTGCTGTGGCGATCGAGAACACCAGTACCCGGTTGTCCAGCTCACGGCTGGTTGTCCGGCTCTTCGTCGACCGAATAGCTCGGTAGTATTGTATAGATAGTACAAATTCTTTTGGACTACCAACGAACGGCTCCGTCTGCCGACAGCGTCATAACGAACGAGATCGCCGAGCAGGTCGACCGACAGCAAACTACGCAGCGAGGATCCCAAGCGTTACTCGAAGCGGAACGTCGAGCCGTCACCGCTGTCTTCGACGGTGATATCCATCGCCTCCAGGCGGTCGCGCAGCGTGTCGGCCTGCTCGTAGTCGCCGGCCTCGCGGGCATCCTCCCGGACGTCCAAGACGAGTTCGACCAACTCGCTTGCGAGTTCGACATCGCCATCCGAGACGGTCCCGAACTGGAGGCCGAAGGCCTCGCCGCCAAAGAGGTCGAACGCTTCGACGGCGGCTTTGAGGCCCTGATAATCGTAGGTCGGGTGGCTGTCGACATGTTTGTTGACTGCTGTGGTGAGTTCGAGCAGCGCGGCCATCGCCTCCCGAACATTGAAATCGTCGTTCATCGCCTCGCGGAAGTCGGCGTCGACCTCGGCGACAGTCTCTCGAAGCTCTTCATCGGTGGTTTTGGCCTGAGCGTCGACTGAGTCGAGCGCGTCGACGGCCGTCTCGTAGGCGCGATCGAGTCGACTCCAGCGTTCGGCGGCCTCGTCCATCGCCTCCTGAGAAAAGGTCTGTTTCGAGCCGTACTCAGTTGAGAGATAGAACGTCCGGATCACGTTCGGGCCGAACTCCTCGAGGGCGGCCTCGACCGTAAAGAAGTTATCCAGACTGGAGGACATCTTTTCGCCCTTCGTTTCGAGCAGGCCGGTGTGGAGCCAATAGTTGGCAAAGGTTTCACCGGTGGCTGCCTCGCTTTGGGCGATTTCGTTTTCATGATGCGGGAAGACGAGATCGTGGCCGCCGATGTGGATATCGATCGTCTCGTCGAGGTGTGTCATCGACATCGCCGAGCACTCGATATGCCAGCCCGGTCGACCCTCATCCCACGGCGACTCCCAGGTTTCGCCTGTCGGAGTTTCCGCGCCGTGGTCGTGTTTGGCGTGTTCGGCGATTGCGGTCTCGGAGACGCCGCCGGCCTTCCAGAGCGCGAAGTCGGCGGGATTGTGTTTTTCGGAGCGTTCGTCGACTTCGCCCTGGGCTTCCAACTCGTCGAGTTGCTGGTTCGAGAGCTTGCCGTACTCCTCGAAGGTGGTGACATCGAAATACACTGAGCCGTTGGCTTCGTATGCATGTCCGGACTCGATCAGCGTCTCGATCAACGCAATAATTTCGGGGATGTGTTCGGAGACACGTGGGTAGACGGAAGCGCGCTTGAAATTGAGCCCGCGCATGTACTCGACGACTTTCTCGATGTAGTGGCGAGCCACGTCGCCCTCTGTTTCCCAGTCGGGTCGCTCGCCGATGCGGGCAGCAATCTTTTCGTTGATATCGGTAAAGTTCTCGACGTGCTGGACATCGTAGCCTGCCGTCTCAAGCCAGCGGCAGATGACGTCGGCGTGCGTCCAGAGACGTGCGTGGCCCAAGTGTGGGTCGTCAGAGACCGTCAGCCCACAGACGTAGACGAGCACGGCATCGCCGGTTGGCTCGAAGTCTTCACGGTCGCCTGACAGCGTGTTGGTCACCGAAAGGGCCATTGGTGGCCGAATCCACTCGGGCAAGCGATTTGAAGCCGTCGAAGTCGCTGTCAGCTACTACCGTTTGAGTGAGTAGGCAATACATACGAAGCCAAATAGAATGAACACGCTCTCGATGACCACACCCAGCGCAAGCGTCGTCCCGAGCAGTTCGTAGGCCGTCCCACCGAGCAGCGATCCAAACAGCACCAACCCGAAGCCGGCGGCGAGATAGCCAAGCGACTCATCGCCGGTCCGACGGTAGGCTTTGGTCGCATAGTAGAGCACCGTTCCGCCGGCAATCAGCATGAGCCCTTTGACCACGAAGAGCGCGATAGCAAACTCCGGACCCGCCGTGGTGTGTGCCATACATCCGTTTCCGAGTTACAACTAATAATATTTCCGAGTCACTGTCCGGAGCCTCAGACGTTTTGTACGGACAGACACAACGGCCGATATGAACGATGCCGAACGCGAACAGCTACTGAAACGTGTCAATCGCCAAAGTGCGACCGTCGGGGCATCGATTCCCGAGACGATCACCGTCGACGGCGAGGAGATCCAACTCAAGGAGTTCTTGGTCGAAACGCGGAAAATCGAGACGCTGCCGCCCGAAACAAGCGAACTCATCTCGCGGGCCAGACAGCGCTTTGCGGCCGAGCGCGAGAAACGCGTCGACCGACTGAAAACCGACCAACTCACCAGCGAAGAGGCCGAAAAACTCGCCGACGAAATCGTCGGTATCGACCGCGCACGGAACGCGCTCAAAACGATACGACACCCCGACTTCGGCGAGGAAGCACGAACCAATAACATCGAGGATCACAAACGCTGGCTTTCGTTCGTGGATTCGATCAAGTAGCTAGGTCGACTCAACAAGCCCTCGATCAACTCGTCTCTCAACTCGAACAACTGGATGCTGCGACAGCCTCGATCAACTGGACGGCGCTCGGCCCTTGACGCCGTGGCACGACGACCACCATCGCCTCGCTGGCACTGCCGGCTGCGGCCACCGGAATCTCTTCGATCTGGAGTCGAGCAAGCACCACTGACAAGAGTTGAGCGTCGACGTCACCAGTGACCCGCACCGCGGTCTGGCTGTCGAGATCGATGTCGCGAGAGTCATCGCTGGCCCCACCCGAGACCACGAGGCCTGCCCCGTCGACCGTCAGTAGTGCCGCAGAGTCGACAGCCTCGATTGCGCTGTGGAGTCGAACCGTGATCGAGCGCTTCTCGCGGGCTGGCGAGTCGTCGAGATCCGCGGCAAACCGGCGGAGGGCGGTCGCAATCGCCTCACGGTCGCCCTCAACGTTCAGCGAATCGGCGGCAGCGGTGTAGTTGACGACACCCGTACGAAGGGCCTCAAACAGGACCGGGCGGTTGCGGACGGCCTCGCGCGTCTCGGCAGCAAGCGACATACGAACCCACGCGCGTCGAACCCCTTTGATTATTTCGCAACGAATCACGGTCGAACAGCCGAGAGCCGAAGCCATAAGAGCCTCTCGGCTCTTGAGAGAGTATGCAATCGCTGGTCATCGTCGCCCACGGCTCGCATCTCAACCCCGACTCGGCGACGCCGACACACACCCATGCGGATACGATCCGCGAAACGGGCGCGTTCGACGAGGTCAGAACCGGCTTCTGGAAGGAAGAGCCCTCGCTCCGTGAGGTGCTTCGGACGGCCCGCGGCGACGACATCTACGTCGTCCCACTGTTCATCAGCGAGGGCTATTTCACCGAGCGCGTCATCCCCCGCGA
>LKML01000075.1 GCA_001563795.1 Haloferacaceae archaeon B1-Br10_E2g22
CGACGTGGTTGGCGGCGTCGAGGAAGTGGTCGGTTGTCTGGTGGAGGAGGTCAGCGGCATTCTTGTCCACATCGAGCTTGATGGGGACGGTTCGAGTGCGTGAGTCGTCCACCATTTACACTTCATATGTAGTGGCGTGTATTTATAATAATTTGGATTGGCGTGGGGGAGTCAGCCTGTTATCGAACGTGGGTTGTGTCAGTGTTGTCGGCTTCCTCCCTCGCCTAAAGACGCGGGTTTCCGCCTTGCATTCATTATGAGGGCTTAGGCGAACAGTTGGCGGGCAGACTCGACGGCCTCGATGAGGGCATCGACCTCTTGGCGCGTATTGTAAATGTAAAACGAGGCTCGCGCTGAGGCTGCTGCGCCGAGTGTATCGTGCAGTGGCTGGGTACAGTGGTCGCCGGCCCGAATCGCCACCGCGTGGTCGTTGAGAATACTCGAGAGGTCATGAGCGTGGACGGACTCGAGATTAAACGCGACAAGCCCGCCGCGGTCGTCACCCGGTGGGCCGTAGATTTCGATGTCCTCAAAGGCACTGAGTTGGTCGTAGGCGTACTCGGCCAGCAGTTCTTCGTGGGCTTGGACGTGTTCCATCCCGATGTCCTCGAGATAGTCAATCGCGGCATGAAGCGCGATTCCTTGGGCAATAAGTGGGGTGCCGGCTTCGAACTTCCAGGGTAAGTCTTCCCAGGTGGATTCTTCGTAGGTGACTTTGCGGATCATATCGCCACCGTAGAGATACGGCTGCATCGACTCGAGAATCGCTTGTTTCCCATACAGTACACCGATGCCGGTCGGCCCGAGCATCTTGTGGCCCGAAAACGCATAGAAATCAGCATCAATGGCCTGGACATCAACCGGCCGGGTCGGTACGGCTTGAGCGCCATCGACAAACGAGTAGGCACCGACATCGTGGGCGAGATCGGTGATCTCACTGACAGGGTTGATCGTCCCAAGCGTATTCGAGACGTGGACTAACGAGACCATCTTCGTCGAGTCGTCGATCAACTCGGCGGCGTGGGTCATATCCAGCCGGCCGTGTTCGTCGACCTCGATAAAGCGGAGTTCTGCGCCCGTGCGCTTGCAGATCTGCTGCCAGGTGACAAGCGAGGCGTGGTGTTCCATCTGTGTGGTTACAACCGAATCGCCCTCGCCGAGTTCGGCGAGCCCCCAGGCGTAGGCGACGAGATTCATCGCTTCGGTCGTGTTCTTGGTAAAGATAATCTCCTCGCGGCCCGCAGCGTTGATGAACTCAGCGACGCGGTCGTGAGAGTTCTCGTAAGCGACCGAAGCCTCCTGGCTCAACTGATGGATGCCGCGATGAACGTTGGCGTTGTAGCCGTAGTAGTACTCAACGATAGTCTCGACGACCTGTTTCGGTGTCTGGCTTGTCGCGGCGTTGTCCAGATACACCAGCGGTTCGGTGTCGGCCTCGCTCTCACCAGGCGTTGTGACATCGCCACCGACGCGGCGCTCGAGGATCGGAAAATCGGCCCGAATCGACTCGACATCGACTGGATAGGCGTCCTGCGTACTCATTATCTAGTGTAGGGTCTGGGGGGCTAACACGTCTTCGGTCTAGCGGTAGCGGTGTAACCGAAATAAATTACAATTCGCGTTTTTCGAAGCTGAATGCGACCACCCACTGGCAGAGATCGGCACCTCAGAGCCACAGCAGTTGTGCATGAAGCGTCCCGTCTACCTCGAGCACACGGTCTTGGTCGATCAATCCGGCCTCGATTGCGACACCAACCGCCTGCTCGCCGACGATGTTGGCAACATCGGCCCGCTTGAGGCCCTCAACAACCGCTTGGGCGTCGGCCTCGGAGGCCTCTTGGCCGCCGTAGAACGCTTCGGTGACCTCGAGGGTGACCGGTTTGTCAACGTACGTTTCGCCGAGACACTCGCGGTCGCATACCGAAACGAGCAGGCCTTCGGGCGTCTCGCGTTCGCGGAGCAACATTAGAACTCCTCGCGGAGTTCCTCTTCGGCCGCCGCACGGAGTTCATCAGCCTGCTCGATTGCTGCTTGGGCAGCTTCCTGTTCGCCGAGTTCCTCGAGTGCCATTGCCTTTTGTTCGAGAATGTCGGCGTTCCGCATTCCCAACCGGAGAGCATTATCAAAGGCGTTGACCGCATCCTCATACAGCCCGCGTTCCGAGAGGAAAAAGCCGCGATTGTACCACGCCTGTGGGAATCGCGGGTCGATCTCGACGGCACGTTCAGCGTGTTCGAGTGCCTCTTCGGTTCGACCGTACTCCCAGAGTGCGTAGGCGAGGTTTGTCTCGGCGCTGGCGGCGTGTTCTGAGTCGTCGTCGATCCGTAGTGCTTCCTGATACGAACCGATGGCCTGGTCGTACTCCTCGAGTTGGCCGTGGGCTGCGCCTTTGTTCACCCAGGCTTCTTGGGCTTCCAGTGAGTCCTCGTCGGCAAACCGGGCGGCCCGCTCGAAGGCTTCGGTAGCCTCCTCAAACCGGTGGATTCCCATATACGAAAGGCCCACCTCGATGAGTTCGGCGACATCGACTTGATCCGACGAAATGTTGTGTTCGTCCAACAGATCCGCCAGCGCGTGTGAGTCGACCGGATCGATCTGTGATGGATCACCAGTGAGCGCCTCGGGGTCGAGGGTAAACTCCGCATACTCGTCGTCGATCCCCTGACCACGTGAAAACTCATGAGATCGGTCGGCGTCGTCAGTCATAGCGGCCTTTGGGAGTCACTTGGGGTAAGCGTTACGTCAACACCGCAGGCAGTGTGTGCCGAAACCAGCCGCCCGGAAGCCGATCAACGCAAGAACACTACCGACGATGGACTCGAGGCCGTGTGAGCCACCTGCTCCGTTAGTCTTTAGCCAGCGGGCGGTAAAACGCGGGTAATGACTGCCAAAGCCGTCGAAACCCACGAGTACGAGGTTGTCATCGGACTCGAGGTCCACGTCCAACTCGAGACGTCGACCAAGATTTTCTGTGGCTGTTCGACCACTGCTGGCGAGGACGAAGCGCCAAACACCCGAACGTGTCCAGTCTGTCTAGGACTGCCCGGCGCGCTGCCCGTTCTCAACGAGGGCGCTGTCGAAGCCGCCGTCAAGATCGGCAAAGCACTCGACGCAGCGATTCCCGAACGAACCACCTTCCACCGGAAAAACTACTACTACCCCGATCTGCCCAAAAACTTCCAGTTGACCCAGTATGACGCCCCGATCTGCCAGCAGGGAAGCCTCGAGATTTCGGTCGAAGACCAGACCCGCAAGATCGGCATCACCCGTGCGCATCTCGAAGAAGACCCCGGCAGCCTCCAGCACAAAGGTGGCAACATCGACACTGCCGAGGCGACGCTAATCAACTACAACCGCGCCGGGACGCCGCTGGTCGAGATCGTCACCGAACCGGATTTCCGCTCGCCGGCCGAAACGCGGGCGTTCCTTGCGAAACTCGAGGACGTCCTCGAGTATCTTGGTGTGTTCGATGCCACCCGCGACGGCAGTCTCCGGGTTGATGCCAATATCTCGCTGGTCGAAAGCGACGAGGTCGAAGACGACGGCTCGATTTCCGAGGCGGTGCTGGCAGATGCCAACCGTACGGAGGTCAAAAACATCTCGAGTCACAAAGGAGCCGAGAAAGCCCTCGCCTACGAGGTCACCCGGCAGAAAAACGCCGTCAGACGCGGTCGAGAAATCGAAACCGAAACCCGCCACTGGGATGAATCTCGAGGGATTACTGTCTCGATGCGCTCGAAAGAATCAGAGGCAGACTACCGGTACTTCCGGGAGGCCGATCTGCCACCGCTGGAAGTCTCACATTGGAAAGACGAAATCCCGATTCCAGAGCTCCCTGATGCTCGCCGCGAGCGATTCAAAACCGCGTTCGGTCTCGATGCAGAATCAGCCTCGAAGCTCACCTCAACCAAGGAAGTAGCAGACTTCTTTGAGGCGGTCGCCGAACGCTTCGATGCTGAGTTGGCCGCAACCTGGGTCGCAGACAACCTGCTGGGCGAACTCAACTATCGAGATATGGAGATTACCGATGTTGAAAGCCGACTCGAGGAGTTCCAGCGTCTGATCGGCCTGGTCGACAGCGACGAGGTGACGGTCAAAAACGCCGAGGAGGTCGTCCTCCGTGAGATGCTCGATTCGGGCGATGATCCCGAGACGATTATCGACCGCGAGGGGTTGGGCAAAGCCGACGATGGCGAAATCGAGGGCTTTGTGCTCGAGGCTATCGAGGAAAACCCCGAGGCAGTCGAAGACTACCACAACGGCGAAGGCGGCGCGCTGAACTTCCTGGTTGGACAAGTAATGCAGAAATCGAAGGGGTCGGCAGATCCAGGCAGTGTCAACGAGTTGTTGCGGACGGAGTTGGCAGAGTAACCAGGGTTTCGCCCAGCAACGCTGCGATGGTGTTCTCGAGAGCCTCGGCGTTCCTCGAGGTGTCTGAAAGTGTTCGAAACGGACGGCGACAGCAGGCGCTCACCCAGCGTGCAGTTTCTGTTGGAGGTCGGTTACGGTAAGAACACCCTGGATGAGATACGAGATACTGCTGTATTTGGGCGCGACAAGCGCGGCCCCAAACAGTAGCAACGCACGTTGTTCATTGCCGCGTTCGAGGGCGTGGCCGGCCTGTAGAAGCAACGAGATAACATTGAGTTGGGTGAGCCGACTCCGCGAGAGGAGTTCCTCGAGTGGGACTGGTGGTTGGTCAGTCATGGCATAACATACCAATGGCTCTCTGTACAAAAATCACCGGAGCGGTCAGTACCACAAACACTCAGTCGGAACAGAACAGTCAACAGCAACATTCAGTCAGTTCGAGGAATTGCGTAGGCACCCGCAACGAGAAAGACGGCTGCAAGCCCCCCAAGAACCAACAGATTCCCAAGATACGGCTCGCCAGCCGCCGGCTCGTAGGTGAGTGCCCGGACACCACGTGCGAAGTACGTCAGCGGTGAGAGTTCGACCAACGGCCCAAACCAGCCCGGCAACTGCTCGAGAGTGATAAACGTATCCGACAGAAACAAAAGCGGCAAGGCGATGGTGTTGCTCGCCGCAATCACGCCGTCTTGGGAGTCGGCCAGCCGTCCGAGGAGTGCGCCAAAGCCACAAAACAGGACGACTGCCAGCACCACGAAGGGTACGAGCATCGCTAACTCTGCGGAGACCGGAACCGTTGCATCCGTCAGCAACAACACGAGCCCGAAAATAAGCAGACTCGCCAGGCCGATAATAACGGTGTTGACCAGCGTGTGGGCGACAAGCCACTCGGTTCGGCTCAGCGGGGTGGTTGCCAGTTTCTCGAAGCGGTTGTCATCGCGGTGGCGAGCGATTTCGCTGCCGACTCGAGAAAGCGGTGTAAACAACACAACCGTCGCCAGATACCCGGGAATGTAGTAGGCTGCTGGTTCGGCAAACAGCCCGCCTTCTGTTGGTTGGGTTCGAACCAGCGCCCCGAAGATGACAACGAGGATAACCGGGAAAAAGAACGTAAAGAAGACCGCAGTTTTCCGGCGTAAAAACGAGTGCCACGCGGCGATGGCTTCCGCACGAATCCGCCGACTGCGGCTCATTGGTCGCCTCCGACTGCTAGGGTTTGTTCGAGTGAGTCAGTCTCCTCACCAGCCGCACTCGAGGCGGCCCGCAGTGGCTCTCTGAAGCGTTCGCCGGTGAGCTGCAAATAGACGTCCTCGAGGCTGGGTTCGGTCCACTGCAACGAATCATAGGCAATACCCGCCGTCGAAAGCACCTCGACTGCGTGGCCGATTTCGACCGGCGAGACACCGTCAACGATGATGCGACTCGGAGTGGTTCGGACGGCAAAGCCGGCCTCGGTGAGTGCTGTGGCCGCTGTCTCGTTGGCTTCAGTGGCGATCTCCAGGCGACTGTCGCCGCCGTGGGCAGCAATTAGTTCAGCAGGGGTGCCGACCGCAACCAACTGGCCGCTCTCGAGCAGTCCAACCCGATCGGAGAGTCGCTGGACTTCAGCCATCGAGTGGCTGGTGAGCACGACAGTCGTCCCGCCAGCCGAAAGCGACTCGAGTAGCTCCCACAGTGAGCGCCGGCCCGCAGGATCAATGCCGGTTGTCGGTTCGTCCAAAAACAACAGATCAGGGTCATTGACCAGCGCGGTGCCGACACAGACGCGACGCTGTTGGCCACCTGAGAGCGTTTCATACCAGCTGTCGGCCGCCGCAGTGAGTCCAACATCCTCCAGTATGTCGTCGGTTGGGCGAGCGGTTTCGTACAGTCCACCGTAGTACTCAATCAACTCGCGGGCAGTAAGCCGAGCCGGTGGCGAAAACGACTGCGGAAGCAGGCCGACCCTGTCGCTGTCGACTGCGGTTGGCTCGCATCCAAAAATCGAGATTTCGCCCTCGAGTGGAGTGGTGCCGGTCAGCGCACGAATAAGCGTGGTTTTGCCGGCACCGTTCGGCCCGATCAGACCGAAGACCTCGCCTTCGGCCACCGTCAGACCGACGCCGTCGAGTGCAACGGTCTCGGCGTAGGTTTTTCGAAGTCCAGTGGCGACGACAACCTTGTTCATACGCATGCTCGGAGGGGTTTCGGCCTAAGATTTCTGTTTCGAGACTCCGAGAGCCGAACCAGCTATACTGCTTGAACATAAATAACAGCCTGATGGATCGTCGAGGGCTGCTGTCGACTGTCGGCATCATCATGCTGATAGTCATTGTTATTGCCGTGGGGCTGACTGTCAGCCTTGCAGTCTTCCTGTGAATCCAAGCCGTAGGTTTTTGTCGTTGTCTGTTCGTCGCTTCGTATGGAGTACCGACAACTCGGCGCGAGCGGCACTCGTGTCTCTGAACTCTGCTTTGGCACCTGGCGGTTCGGACGCAAAACCGGCGGCGTCCTCGAGACTGACGAAGCCGAAGCCCACGAACTGCTCGATGCGTTTGCCGACCTCGGCGGCAATTTCATTGACTGTGCGAACATCTACGGTGATCCCAACGGCACCAGCGAATCCTACATCGGAAGTTGGCTCGAGAGTCGTGACCGACAGAAGTACGTTATTACCTCAAAAGTGTATTTCGAGTACGACAGCGATAATCCCAACGGCTCGGGGCTCTCGCGAACCCACATCCGCAACCAGATCGACAAAACCCTCGAGAACCTCGGAACGGACTACCTGGATCTGTACTACATCCACCGCTGGGACGAACACACCCCAATCGAAGAGACGCTTTCGACGCTCGACCAACTCCTCACGGAGGGGAAAGTCAACTATCTGGGAGCCTCGACAATGGCCGCCTGGCAGTTGACCAAGGCCCTCTGGAAGGCCGATGTCAACGACTACCAGCGGTTCGATGTCGTCCAGCCGCTGTTTCATGCGGGCTACTACAAAGACGTCGAGGAGTATCTCTCGGTTGCCGCCGACCAGGATCTGGCAGTCTGTCCGTACTCGCCGTTGGCTGGCGGCTTTCTGACGGGCAAGTACGAACGCACAGATCCTGACGATCCGAAATCAGTTCGGGCACCCGACGGCTCGCGCGGCAGTTTCGACGAGCGATTCGAGCGGTTTTATCTCTCCGAACGTGGCTGGAAGGTGCTCGAGGAAATCCGGGCGATTGCAGACGAACTCGATGCCACACCAGCCCAGGTGTCGCTACGCTGGCTGATGGATCAAAAGGCGTTCACCTGTGTGCCGATAATCGGTGCACGAACAGTCGAACAGCTCGAGGAAAACGCAGGCGCAGCCGACATCTCACTGTCGAGCGACCAACACGACCGGATTACTGAGGCCCGGTTCAACGAGGACGGCCGACGCTGGGGGCACTGATCGCTGCAGTTTCAAAAGAGTTACCGAAGGTGTGGCCGAACGCGGCGAACAATCTCTTCGATATCGAAGCTGTCGTCTTCTTTGTCAAAAACCAGTTCGCCGTTGATACGAACAACGAAGATGCCGTGTTCGCCCATCACGAGCGAACAGCGCTCGAGTTTGTCGTCGAACTGTCTGACAAGCGCCTCCTGGACAGCGAGCGCACGATTGGCCATCCCGCAGGGAACACAGTAGATGATTTCGACAGTAGTCACACTCACACATTTGACAGCGAGATATAAAAGATGGCTACCGGCGGCTGAACTGGGCGAGCCAGTCGTCGGGTCTGAAATACAGCAGCGCTGCGGTCAAGATGAACACGGCAGTCGAGACGGTGTAGGAAATCTGGAGTGCCGAGGCAGTCAACAGCGAGCCGCCACCGATCAGTCCCGAAACCAGCGAGGCGATAATTGGCCACGAACACGACACACAGGAAAACAGCCCGATAACGCCGGCGGCCGCCGAGCCTGCGGCATCAATCACTGTCACGTACACCAGATACGCCAGTGCGCCGTAGCCGATCAGATAGATTGGCAGCAGGTTGATCGTGATCAGTTCGCCGCTGTAGAGCACTGCCGGGCCAAAACCAAACGGCAGCGGCGCGATCCGAAAGCCGGTCGCTGCATCGCCAATGCCGAAGCCGACGATGCCGCCTGCAAACAACAGGAGTCCAAAGTAGCCGCTGGCGATGAGCCCTGCGCGCCGCTTGAGCGACCGAGTAGCTTGGGCCGGCCGACGGTTGGTAACTACCCACGCCGAGACGTTGAGCCAAATAAAGCCGAAGGCAATGAGTCGGAGCGACGACAGACTCGCGGGCGTCAACAGCGTATACAGTCCGAGAGCGACCAGTTGCGTATTCAAAAACAGCCCCCAGTAGAGTCGTCGGTCAGCCGGGATCGGAATCGAGAGGCCAGTTCGTTGTTCGCTCATAGGTCACTGTCCACTCACAGCGCGAGGCCTTCGACGACAATCGCCAGTAACACGAAGCCGAGATAGGCGTTCGAGGCGTGGAACGACCGGAAGGCAGCCGCCTCAGTCTGTTTGTAGTGGAGATCAACGACCAGCCACAGGAAGATGCCACCGAAGACGACGCCCGTCAACACATACAGCCAGCCGAGAGTGCCGCTGGCCGCAAGTGCTGCACCGGCAAGCAGGGTTGCTCCCAGATACCACAGAATGTGTCGGCGAGTGGCAGTCTCGCCGTGGACAACGGGCATCATCGGGAACCCGCCGCGGGCGTAATCGTCCTTGTAGGCCAACGCGAGGTTATAGAAGTGTGCGGGCGTCCACAGAAAGATGAACGTCGCCAACAACAGCCCCCCAAGCCCGATTTCGCCGGTGACCGCCGCCCAGCCGATGAGGGCGGGAAGTGCGCCCGCCGCGCCACCGAGGACGGTGTTTTGAACCGTATTGGGCTTGAGAATCAGCGTATAGATGATGCTATAAAAGACGATAGCGAGCAATCCCAGCAGGGCAGCCAGCCAGTTGATCGTCCAAAACAACCCGACAGAGGCGAGAGTCAGAACGAATCCGAAGGCAGCGGCGTTTCGAACAGGAACCAGGTCAGTCGCAAGTGGGCGGTCGCTGGTTCGGGCCATCCGACGGTCGACGTCGCGTTCGAGAATATGATTGAACGTCCCCGAAGCACCGATTGCCAGCGAACCGGCGACCAGTGTCGCGGCGACCGTGTAGGTCGTCAGGCCAGGTCCGCCGGCAAGCGCCATCGCCGCGGCGGCAACCAGACACAGCAACCACATCAGCCGTGGTTTCATTAGTCGGAAGTACGCAAACAGTGTGGCTTTGGCGCGTTCGGCTGGATCGGTTGGAATCGCTGGCCGCTCGGTCGGATCAAGTGGTTCCGAGGGCTCGAGCGGCCCGCTTGGGGCGTCGTTGGGAGCACCGGTTTCGGCCTCTAACCACCAGGCCAACGCGGCGATTAACGAGATGAAAATCACAACACCAGCGGGAAGATGAACCATCGAGGTGGTCTGGGTGCCGCCGGTGACCGCAACAACTGCACCGACGCCAGCCTGTGCCGGAAACAGAACAAGCGCAAGCGAGAGGGCGTATTTGACCCGCCGACTCGCGTTAGTTCGCCAGGCCAAAAGCGTGGTTGCGAACACACCGAGGCCGACGAACAGGGCCGCAATGCGATGACCAAAGGCGATCCAGCCGTCAGTCGTGGCTGGCAGCGACCAGCCATCACCACAGGCCGGCCAGGCCGTACAGGCTGCCGCAGCATCAGTGAGGGCGGTGGCAACGCCGACAACTAACAGTAGGTACACACCCATCGCGGTCGCTGCCAGCAGGCCCGGGAACCGATCCGGTGATCGGGTACTCGAAGTCACTACTAGTACAGTAGTGATCGATGTATATAGGACCCGCGTTTCGGTCGTTGGCCGCAGGAGCCCCAAACAAAGGCGACCTGACACTCAAGCAGAACCCTGAAGTCAGCAGGTATTTACGACGGCCATACCAAACGGTGAGTAGCATGAATGCCAAGCGTTTCGCACTCGCTTCGCTGCTGTCGGCGGCCACACTGGTGCTTTTGGCCCAGCCAGTTGCCGCGCAGTCGACGTCAGCCGACTTGATTTATGAGTTGAACGACAAACTGCTGTATATCGCAATCCCGATCACGCTGTTGGTCGAAGTTATTCTTATCTACGCCGTCCTCAAGTTCAAGGACAACGACGAGCCGAAACCGACCAAAGAGAACCGACGCCTCGAGATTACCTGGACGGTTGCAACAGCGCTTATTCTACTGTTTGTTGGGGTAGCCTCCTATGGGGTGATGGCCGATCCGAACGTCACGTTCACCGGGGACGAAACCGATGTTGAACCCGAAGAGGGTGACGTGCTCGTGCAGGCCGAAGCCTACCAGTGGGGGTGGACGATGACGTATCCCGAAGAAAACATCGAGCTTGATGGCTCCGGTGAAGGCCCAACGGTGGTGCTCCCAGAAGACCAGGATCTATACTTTCAGATAGATGCGGCCGATGTGATACACGGCTTTCACGTACCTGAACTCGGCCTGAAGATGGACGCCATCCCTGATCAGACGACATTCATCAAAACTGAAGTCGAACAGCAGGGCGAATACCAGGGGTACTGTTCGGAGTACTGTGGGCTTGCCCACTCGAATATGTATTTCACCATTGAAATCGTAGACCAAGACAGCTACGATGAGTGGGTCGAAGAGACGGCCGAGGACAACCCAGCCGACGACGATGAAGGCGATGAAGATGAAAACGACGAGTTCGAAGACGCGGCTGAATAGCGACCGAACGCAGTTTTTCTTCGGGCCAGTTTGATCGAGACGCTCGCCGCAGGACCACCGTTTTGATATACACCGGTAAACTCCTGTGGAGTATGGACGATGTTACCGACCAGTACTCGCCTGCCGATGTTGAAGCGTCGGTCGAAGACTACTGGGACGAACACAACGCATACGAGGCAACAAAGGAGGCCCACGCCGAGGATCCGACCTTCTTTTTCGTCGACGGCCCACCCTATACCTCCGGGCAAATGCATCTCGGAACGGCCTGGAACAAAACGCTGAAAGACGCCGTCATCCGTCAAAAGCGAATGACTGGCCACCAGGTCACCGACCGGC
>LKML01000018.1 GCA_001563795.1 Haloferacaceae archaeon B1-Br10_E2g22
AATTTGGTTTCATTGTGAGACACTGGAGTCGTATCTATGGCCAAAACAAACCCGACCCACGACCGCACAAGCACCGCACGGTTCCGACAGCTGTTCTTGTCGCGAAACAAACGGGTTGTGACAGTTTGGTAGCCACCATGCATTCTCTATCTATTTTCTTAATTTTTCTTATTGTATACTGAATGAAATGTGCGACGCTCCGGAAACTATTTCAGTCGTCTGTAGCGACGTTATGGTAAATGGATAGCGAGATAGTCGACGCCGTACTCGACTGGGATTCAACCCCGTTTAGCGGAGGATATGAGGGGTTAAGCGAGCTCGCAGACGGCGAGTTTTCCGGTGCAATCACAGAGGGGACGGCGTGGGCGTTTATGCTCAAGGGGCGAGTTATTGGCATCGAAGACGGGACGATGTCAGCGTTCGAACGGGCTGACGGAACTGCCTACATAGCACCATCGCCTGCACTGCCGCTGTTATATGTACTGCAGTCGAGAGGTGAAAAACAGACGCAGTACTATACAAATGAAAAGCCGATCTCGGAAGCCGACGAGACGCTTTCGTCCGGCGGGTTTACAGGATATATCGAACTGTCCGAAAACGTGCTATCAGGCGATTACTACACCGTCTATCATAAGGGTAAATCCATGAGCGTTGCGTTCGTCGGCAACAGCCAACAGCTCCTGACTGATGATGAGGCGTTCGAGCGCGCTGATGACGAAGTCGGCATCTACAGTGTCTATGCGGCTGATCTGGAGCTACTCGAGATACCCGAGCCCGCAGGCGCGAGTGACTCAACAGAACAGCCACCCGAAGACACTGACCCATCGAACGCCAACGGCGAGACGGCCGCCGAGACTTCTCGAGGCGATTCGACAGCCGCTGAAAGCGACAGCCAGTCACAAATCCCAGAGGATACACACCCATCAGCCGAGCAAGCGAGCCCACCGGTTGACGAGCCAGCCGGTTCAGCTGCAAAAGCCACATCGAACCGTTCGACGTCACCGACAGCGGAGTCAGACGAGAACACGCCCGCGGTCACAAGGACAAACAGTTCGTCAAACGGGACTGAGGCCGACACAGCAGCTACAGAGTCCGTATTTAACGATGAAGCGGAGTGGCGAAACAGCAAAACAATCCCATCGCTTGACCCCAGCGATGATCCCAGCGAGACGGAACAGACAACCCGCTCTCAGCAGTCGACCGCACAGTCTCGGTCGGCGCTGGGTTCGATGTCTCGTCGGCAGCTGCAAAAGCGTCTCAAGCGGGCCGAACAAATCATGCAAAAGGCTGAGGCCCAACACGAACAGCTCGTCGAACAACGAGATGTGCTCAAAGCAGAACGAGACAGCGCCCGCGAAGAACTCAGGGCAGTCAAAACGAAGCTTTCGGAGGCTGAAGCCGAAATCGAACGCCTCAACTCACAACTCGAGTCGGGAGCCAGCCCACAGTCGAATCTCGACGATAACATTGTTCCCAGTGGGCGGTCGATGAGCACGACAGAAGCACTCAAGGGAACGAACCTACTGGTTCGGTATGCCTCAAAAGGCGACAGCACCCTCGAGGATGCAGCCTCTGGGTCTGCAGACCAACCTGCAGTCAAACAAAACCTGCGTATCGACCCACATACGACCTTCGACAGCGAACACGTAAGTGTTGACGGCCAACCGTTCGAGGCGTTTCTCGACAGTCGGATCGAACTCAAGTTCGTTCGATGGCTTACAGAGGAGTTTTTGTTTGATATCCGCGAGACAAACAATCAAGCCGACCTCAACGGTATCTATGAGGCACTGCCTGCAATCAATCGGGCCGAACTCCGAGGAAGTATTTCCCTAGGTACCGACGAAGACGAAGACGAACTCACTGCAACGTTCGATCTCGTCGTCCGTGACAAACGTGACCGGCCGCTTTTCGTCGCAGATTTCAACGAGTCAAAACAGCCTGTTGGCGGCGGGATGGTAAACACACTGATCAGAGACGGCAGCGAGATTGTTCAGCAAAACGAGAGCTTTGCGGCGGCGTTTGCTGTGACAACAAGCTACTACAAAGGTGCTGCACTGGATGCGGCGGCGGATGCGACCGGCGGTGGGTTATTGAGCGCGAGTCGGGGCAAAAGCTTCGTGTACATCTCGCGTAAACAGGGCTTCCATCTCTGTTTGGTCGAACAGCTCGACGATACGTTCGATCTTCACGTACCTGAACTGTGAGTGCCAAAACAGCGATTTTAGCTACCGACACCGAGAGCACAAACACAGCACACCTTCCAGTGGTGTAGAAAACAGAACCCGACGTTAGCCTTCGATTTCAGCGGCGTCGTCGATACGCATCGTCCCGAGTTTCTCGACGATCGAATCGAGTTTGTTATCCAGATCATCGACAAACTCTTCGGTGTGTTCGGTCTGAATTGCACCCTGACTGGATGGCTCGATGAGGTTTTCTTCCTCGAGTACGCGCAGGGAGTACCGAACCTTGTGATGTGGATACCCAGTCTCGTTCGACATCTTGACGATGCCGATTGGTTCGTTCTCAATCACCATACGGAGAACCTGTAGGTGCCGTTCGAGCATGTCGACTTCTTTTTCGAGTCTGTCTATCATGACACATGCTAACTTGTCTTTCACCCTTTTAAAGATTGCTGTCGGCAGGGGCAAAAAGTTGCTACTTCTACTGTTCGAGTGAGAGTAGTTAACAGTTCTGCTTTTGTGCCGTGTTGGCATGATAGTTCGCCGCGAGTGTCGTACCGTAATCGGTTTAGCCACTGCTTGTGAACCGACGGCTGTTATGACTGTAACAATCGTCGGCTCTCAGTTGGGCGACGAGGGCAAAGGCGCGCTCGTCGACATCTGGGGCGGCGACGCCGATGTCGTCGTCCGGTATCAGGGCGGCGACAACGCCGGCCACACCGTCGTTCGAGACGGCAACAAGTACAAACTTTCGTTGGTTCCGAGTGGAGCTGTCCGCGATAAAATCGGTATTCTCGGCAACGGCTGTGTTGTCAATCCCGAAACGCTGTTTGAAGAACTCGATACGCTCCGTGAGAAAGGCCTCGAGCCAGACGTGCGGATCGCCCGACGCGCACACGCGATTCTTCCGTATCACCGCGTGCTCGATGGAATCGAAGAGGAGGTAAAAAGTAACTCCGATCTCGCTGCTGGTACCACCAAACGCGGCATCGGCCCAACCTACGAGGATAAAGCAGGCCGACGCGGCATCCGCATCGGCGATATGCTTGATCCCGATGTGCTTCGAGACCGCCTCGAGTACGTCGTCCCCCAAAAGCGAAATCTCGCCGAAGAGATCTACGGACTTGATATCGAAGCGTCCGAACACGCTGCGGCCTTCGATGTCGAGGCGCTGTTCGAGACCTACAACGAGTACGGTCGTCGGTTCCGCGAGGAGTCGATGACGGTCAACTGTGGGGATTTCCTCGGCAACCGCCTCGAGGCGGGCGACGAACTGCTCTTTGAGGGTGCACAGGGCACATCTATCGATATCGACCACGGCATCTATCCCTACGTCACCTCTTCGAACCCAACGGCTGGCGGTGCCTCAGTCGGCACCGGCGTTGGCCCAACTGTCATCGGGCAAGGTGAGGTCGTCGGAATCGTCAAAGCCTATCTCTCGCGTGTTGGGACTGGCCCACTGCCAACGGAACTCGACGGCAACGACACAGAAGAGACACTGGCTGATTTCATTCGCGAGAAAGGCGGCGAGTTCGGAACGGTAACCGGCCGTCCGCGACGGATTGGCTGGCTCGATATGCCGATGCTCAGGCATGCTGCGCGCGCAAACGGCTTTACCGGCATCGCCGTCAACCACATCGACGTACTGGCCGGATTAGACGAGATCAACGTCGGCCACGCCTACGAACTCGAGGGCGAAGAAATCAAAACGATGCCCGCAACCACCGAACGGTGGGGTGAGTGTGAACCGGTGCTCAAATCCTTCGAACCGTGGGACGAACTCGAGTGGGCTGCGGTCGCAGCCGAGGGCTACGAGGCGATTCCGGACAACGCCCAAGCGTATCTCGAGTACATCAGCGAGGAAGTTGGTGCGCCGATTTATGCGATCGGTGTCGGCCCAGGGCGTGAAGAAACGGTAGTTCGAGCGAATCCGTTCGATTCACAGTAGTTGTCATCCGACGAACCCACCTGTCAAAAGTAACACTTACGACCGTTTGTCGTCCTTTCTCCGATATGAGCGAAACCGTGCTGTTAGTCGGCGGTGGCGGCCGAGAACACGCTATTGCCCGCGCGTTGGCCCCTGATTGTTCGCTGTATGCGGCCGCAAGCAACCGCAATCCAGGCATCATCAGCCTCGCTGATGGCTTCGAGAAGATCTCCGAGACAGACCCCGAGAGGCTCCTCGAGTACGCCGAAGAAGTCGGCGCAACACTCGCGGTTGTTGGCCCCGAATCCGGCCTCCAAGCGGGTGTTGCCGACGCTTTCGACGACGCTGGCATCTACACCTTCGGTCCGCAGGCCGAAGAGGCCCGCCTCGAGACGGACAAGGCCTTCCAGCGGCAGTTCATGAGCGAAAACAACATTCCAGGCTGTCCGGTCTTCGAGACGTTCGAGGATATGGACGCCGCGTGTGAGTATATCGACCAAAGCGAGATTGACCTGGCGGTCAAGCCTGCGGGCCTCACTGGCGGAAAGGGTGTGAAAGTCATCGGCGATCAAGTCGACAAAGACGGTGCAAAGGCGTATATCCGGAGCGAAGACTACGAGCGGGTCGTCCTCGAAGAACGGTTCGTCGGCGAGGAGTTCACCCTGCAGGCGTTTGTCGCCGACGGTGATCTCCGAACAACGCCCGCCGTCCAGGATCACAAACGCGCCTACGAGGGCGACAAGGGCCCCAACACGGGCGGAATGGGCAGCTACAGCGGTACGAGCGTCCAGTTGCCGTTTATGAACAACGGCGACTACGAAGCCGCAGTCGAGATCATGGAAGCCACCGTCGCTGCGATGGCCGACTACAAGGGAATTCTGTACGGCCAGTTCATGCTCACGAGCGACGGTCCGAAAGTCATCGAGTACAACGCCCGCTTTGGTGATCCCGAGGCGATGAACACACTGCCAATACTCGAGACGCCATTCTTGGATGTGCTTACTGCCGCACGCGATGGCGAGGAACTGCCAGAACTCGAGTTTTCAAATCAGGCGACCGTCTGCAAGTACGCCGTTCCGGCCGGCTATCCCACAGACCCGGATTCAGGAGCCAAAATCAGTGTCGATGAAGAAAGCGTCGGCGATGGCCTGTTGTTCTATGCGAGTGTCGACGAACGCGAGGAGGGTCTGTATACGACGACCTCTCGTTCGTTCGCGGTTGTCGGAGTGGCCGACAGCATTGCGGATGCCGAAGCAATCGCCGACGGTGCGCTGGCTGCTGCCGGCGACGGCCTACGCATTCGGCATGATATCGGCAAATCGGATCTGATCCAACAGCGCATCGACCACATGGCCGACCTCCGCGACGACTAACTCGAGGGCGCGATTTGAATAAGCGGCTTTTGTCGATGTGGCGACTCTCAGTGCGGAATGGTATTTTAACCAACCCACACGAACGGTGAGTTGTGAGAGCCGACCACGACAACACTCAGCGCCGACATGACCGCCTGAAGCGCCAACCCACACCGGGGCGGCGAAACTCACTGTGGTCGTGGCCCACCGCTAAGTCACCGCTGCGGATCGTCTTCAACTATCTCGTTGTCTGGGCAGTTCGCATCTCGCCGAGCCTCCGGGTCAAAAACTGGCTGGTTCGGCGGCTGGGCGCGACCGTCGGCGAGGGGGTCGCCTGGGGGTTGGAATCGACACCGGATGTATTCTGGCCCGAGTTGCTCACTGTCGAGGATCACGCTATTATCGGCTATGATGCCACACTCTTGTGTCATGAATTTCTCCAAGACGAATACCGCACTGGCGAGATACACATCGGCGAGCGGGCGATGATCGGTGCGGGCGCGATTGTGCTACCGGGCATCAAAATCGGTGCAGGCGCGCAGGTGGCAGCCAACTCGCTTGTCACCCAAGACGTCCCACCGGAGACGACCGTCGCGGGCGTACCAGCCGAACCGCTCGAGGGTGAGACAGACCAACCAACACAGTAAGCTATGAGTCGCGAATCCGGACGATGCCGTCTTTGAGTACCGCCCGGTTAGGGATGATGTACTCTTCGCCGTCGGTTTCGATCCGAGTGACAAGCAGATCGACCTCCTGGACGATTCCCCGTTGGCCGCCGACTTTGACCTCATCGCCGATACTGTACGGCTGGTTGAGCAACAAATACACCCCGGCGGTTCCGGAAGCCAACAGATCCTGTGTTGCCAGTGCGGTAAAAACGATCAACGCGAGTGCGTAGGCAGCCAACAACACGATCAACGCGAGAACAGCAACACCGACCTGCGAGAGTGCAATAAGCACCGCAACGAACAGCACACTGTATTTGGCAACCAGTGGAATCAGCCCAATATCGGGGAGTTTGACTCCCCGAAGTCGTTCGGAAACCAACAGTTCGACTTTGTCAGCAACCACAACACCGACGACCAGTATAACGAGCGCCGCAAACAACTGTGGGACGAACACAGCCACTGCGCTCCAGAACAGATCACCAAACCGGAGTTCGGCGACCGTGATGGCGACAAACAGCGCAATCAAAAAGGTAAACAGTCCACTGAGTTGGGTAATAATTCTGGCAGTCGACGTCCCGAACTCGTTTGTCGTCCGCTCGAAACTCGTTCCTTCGATTGTCTCGACAACACCTAGGCGGTCGAGCAGCCGGCTCGTGATCCCAGAAACCAGATATGCGAACACGGCGCCAACAGCCAGAATGACGATTGCGAGCCAGACGCGAGGCGAGAGGGTACGGTACAGTGTTTCGACCGTCAACTGAAGCGACCCGGACATCGGTTAGTACTCCTCGGGGTCAAGTTCGAGAATTAGTTTCCCTCCTTTGAATGCCCGAACTAACCCATCGGACTCCGAGAGGACAATCGATGTCGCGTTCGTATCTCGAGTAATCGCGCCACCGGCCATATGCCGCGCACCGAGACCTTTAGGAATATCGACGCCCTCTGCGGAGGGCTCGAGATACCGGTATGCCGAGACGATTTTACCCGAATCCGAAATGACAAATGCCCCATCAAGCCGCGAGAACTCTTTGAGCATCACGTTGACAATCGGATCGCCAACGTGGACGTGGGATTTCTCGAAGGGGTTGTAGCTGAGCGGTCGGGATTTGTTCATTACTTTACCGGCATCACCCACGACGAACAGCGCACCGACAGGTTTGCCCTTCTGGCCTTTTCGACCCAGCTCTAAGGCGACATCGAAGACGTCGCTGATAACTGCCGGATCGGCTCTCGAGTTGGTAAATAGCTCATAGATTCCCGACCGCATCGTTTCGTCGACTCGGACGCGACTGGCGAAATCAGCATCGTCACTAAACAGCGAGCCAATACAGGCGACAACATCGCCCTCACCGACCAGATCAGCATCCATTGCACCCTCGATGCCGAATTTGATTCGATCTTTGATGTCCGCAAACGGAATCGGCAACTCGACGAACGTTTCGGCATCGACCGTGTTTTCGGCCCCGATCACGACGACATCCTCGATGTCATCGAACCGCTCGTAAAACGAGCCGTTAGGACCGAACAGAAACACCGCGTCGACATCCGAGACGAGGTCGGTGAGAATGTCGCTGAGGGAGGTCATTGCTTCGTATATATTCCCGGCGTTAATAAAGTAGTTATGGCGAGGTGTCTGACGGACGGCTGACGCTCGCCGGATGCGCTGGTTGAGAGACTCGAGACAGAGCCGAACAGCAGCAGTCCAGTTTGGTGGCTACTCTGGTAACGATGGCTCATCGAGACTGACGAAGATTCGTCCGCGAGACACCGTCTCTGCAACGACCTGTTATCGCTTTGACCGCTGACAATACTCGTGGTTATTATCCCACAACTCGTTCCCAAACCAACAGCGTTGGCGGCAACACAAGAACCGCTGTGAGAGACGAATAGAGTACGCTGATCATCATCAAGAAGCCGAACTGGCCCAAAAGCGGTGTGATTGCCAAGACGAGCGAGCCCGCCCTGCCGAGTGTCGTCAACATCGAGCCAGTGAGCGCACCGCCAGTTCCTTGCAGCGAGTTTCGACGAACTCTGGGAAGACGCCGAAAAGTGACCGTCCAACGACCGGTAAGCCCTGTTCATTTATATGAGTTCTACATGAATCGAACAGTACTCTCAGTTACTCGCGGCCAGCGCTAGTTAGTAAGCCAATCACCACGAAACAGCGAGGAGCCGTTAGTGTATCCAATCAGCGTGAGACGTCTGTCGTCTCACTCGTTGGTTCTACTTCTCGAGTGAGTTTCGTCTACCTATTTAGAACTAAAATGCCTGCGACCGGAATTGAACCACGGTCGCGTGGCCCGCTGGTTCAGATCAGTTCTCCTCTTGGGGTTGAGAGCTTCGCAAAATGCGTGGGACCGGATTTGAACCGGCGGACCTCTATAGGACAGCGTCCTAAGCGCTGCGCCTTTTCCTGGCTTGGCTACCCACGCGCGGTCGTAGATACGACCTAATGTAACTAAGAAACTGTCGTTCCTCTCGCCGGTTCCACCGGATACGTTAATTGGGTGGCGCTGCATATTCCATTGTATGTACCGCGCGCGAGATCGGCTCGAACACAGCGAGTGGCTCAAGGAACTCGAAGCCGCAGGAACTGACTTAGACCTCAGCCAGTCGGTACAATCGACGGCGACAGATCTGTTTTTATCACACCTCCCCGACGAAGAGCGCTCTAAACCAGCCGTTGCGGCCGCCAGTCTGTATGCTGCCGCACTGATCGGTGGCGAACAGCGCTCGCAGCCTGCGGTTGCTGACTGTTTTGGTGTCTCGAGGCTCGCTATTCAGTCACGCTGGAAGGAACTGCTCGAGGCCGCCGGCTTTCGCGCCCCGAGTTGGTAATCAGGGTTGAGTCTGTTCGCGGCCGGCTCGTTCGGGTGTCAGATTACCGTGACGGTCGATCTCACCGGTGACAATCCGTGTCGAGGAAATACGGTCGCCGTCGTCGGCCGGAACGTGTTCGACAACGTCGATCTCGAGCGGTTCGAACCCACGTTCGCGTCGGATCTCGTTTACCTTTTCGGCTCCCTCAACAGTTTCGGGAGAGACGACAAGCACATCGAACTGCGGTTCGACAGCAATTCCAGTGGGCTCCGAAAGCGCTCGAATCTCGAAGCTGCGGTCGTAGGCTTCGGCCAGCGGCTCGAGTTCCTCGCGCAGATCCGCACGCCGGTCGTCGAATGATCGAACGTATCGCTCGACGTGTCTGGTCTCGGCGGCAAGCTCGTCATCAGTCAGGCCAACAGTCACATCACCACGCGAGAAGGCCCGCTCGAACAGCGCGAGGTGACCGTCGTGGACGGGATCGAAAGTCCCCCCCAACGCGACATTCATACTGCCGGGTTGCGGGCTGCGAACTTAAATATCCGGACTCTACGACGTGTCGTCGGTTGGGTTTTCGTCCGTGGTGTCCTCACTGTCCGAGCTGTCAGTCTCACTGCTTTCGGCGTCTTCAATGTCGATTTCGACCGCCTCGCTGGTTTCGTCAGTGTCGTCAACGCTGATCGTCACCGGCCCGCCGTCGGCTCGGTCGCCACCGAGGAGACTGTCGAGATTGAACACCGTGTTCAACTCGCGCTGTACTTGGCCGACAACGCCCTGAACAAGCGCACTCGGAGCGATCGCTTCGTACTCGTAGGGGTTGTTGCCCGCACCGCTGTGTTCGCGTTTGTCGCGCTCGACAGTCGCTTCCTCATGGAGTTCAGCAAGTGCTTCTCGGACGGTACTCGGATACAGTCCGGTTCCGTCAGCGATCTCGTCGCTGGTGCTTTTGGGATGCTGGCGGAGATACACGTAGATCCGCGCGCGGGTTTCGGTATCGAGAATCCACGCCAGCAGATCGACGACGCCCTGGTCGAACTCGGTTACAGCCTTGTCGGCCTCCGCCTCGAGGCGGGCTTTGGCCTCTTTGAGTTCGGATTTGGCGTCCTCAATTGGTTCATCGTCTGTCAACTCATCGTCTGTCGGGTCGTCGTCGGGACTGTCTGCTGAGGTCATAGTAGGCTATGTCGGCACCGTGACGACAAAAACATTTCCGTCGCCTCAAAAGCGACTAAACACTCAGAGCATAAGCGACCCACAGAGTCCATCCATGCCCTCCGCAGCGAACAGTGCTCGTTGGCGCTCAGCACCGCTTGGAGCTTCGTAAAGCCCACCAATCGCCTCAACGCCGAGTCGGTCAACCTCGCGGTCGACGAACGTCTCGAGGTCGATTACACTGTTGCCGTCACGGGAACTGAAACTCGCCTCGTGGCCGTATCGAATCGCTCGCCACTTGTTCTCATCGAGCAGTTCGCGGCGGATCTCGAGGCCGGATTCACCGTCCTCATAGCGGGCAGCCAGATCCTCAACAAGCGCGTGGACGTACTCAACAATGGCTGTAACTACTGCAGGGTCGGCGTTGGCATCCGGCGTCCGAACCTCGACAGTGCCGTGGGTGGTATGGGGCCGGACGTCGAACCACAACTCCCCGCGGTCGTTGATCGAGCCGGTTTCGACCATTCGCGTTTCGAACTGCTGGAAGGCCTCGAAATCCTCGAACCGGGTTGGGACACCGGTATTCGGGAGGTTCTCGAAGATTTTGGCGCGGCCGGAGGCCAAGCCGGTATCAACACCACACCAGAACGGCGAGTTAGCCGACAGCGCAAGCAGCGGCGAGAGATACCACCGGAGTTCGTTGGCGATCCAGACGGCCTTATCCGGGTCATCGACGCCAACGTGAACATGGAGTCCGGAAGTCGTATTCCGGTGTTGTGGATACTGGATTCGGTTTAGTTGGGCCTGATACCGGGGTTTGGTGGCATGCTCGAGTTCCTGCCAGTCGGCCGCAGGATGCAGCCCAGCAGCGGCGATCCGAAAGCCGTGAGCCTCCGCATGGTCTGTGAGCGCCGACCGGATCGTCTCGAGTATCGAAGCAACGTCGGCGACCGATTCGATGATCGGTGTCTGGGTTTCGATCGTGCACTGAAACAACTCGTGGTCGAGGCGATCTGTGAGAATCGCTGGCGGCTCGGATTCGTACACCAGCTCGTCGATGCCCGAAACTGGTCGGCCGTTGTCGTCGACAATATAAAACTCCTCTTCGATCCCGAGTGTTCCCATCCGGCAAAACGTCTCCGAGCCAGCAGTCTCCATTATGCCGGCGTATGATAGCGACTCATAAATACCTCCTGAAGCCAGTAGCCTCGAGTGACAGTCACGACAGCTACCGATCTGTGCGACAGTCGTCTTTCAGCCGGCCGCGAAGCCAGTTGGCTGCCGTTTCGACACCGACAACCAAGACGAGAATTGTCAGCACGACGGCCATCACGCGTGTGTAGTTGCGCGCTCGAAACGCCATAATCAGTGGAAATCCGAGCCCGCCGGCTCCAACAATACCAAGCACGGAGCTTTTTCTGGCGTTAATCTCCAAATAAAACAGAGTCCAGGCGAAGTAGGCTGTCAGTACCTGTGGGAGTCGGGCCGCAGCTGTTGTCGAGACCGTTCCGGCCCCACTCGAGCGAACCGCTTCGACTGGTTTCTCGTCGATTTCTTCCATCTCATCGGCAAACAGTCGCCCAAGATCACCAATCGTACCGATAGCAATCGCCAGCGCGCCGGCAACCGCACCGAGGCCGGCCAAAATCACGAACAACAACGCATACACCATACTCGGCACCGCACGAAGCCCACCGAGCAACAGCCGGGCGGGCGTTCGGACTATCGGAGGCGTGACGGTGTTTGCGGCCAGAATTCCCAACAAAAGCGCAAGCGGTAAGCCGAGTGCGGTTCCGACCGCAGCGATTGCAAGCGTCTCGAGCGCAGCCGACAGCAACATCGGCCCGTCACCCTGGAGTTGTTCCCACAGCGCCGCGGGAGCGAGCATCTCGCCGAACAGCACGTCGGCCAGATTCTGTCGGTGAGCATACAGATACGCCAGATCAAACCCTAACCACCGTGCCGCCACCAACACAGAAATAACCACCCCAGCCAACAACCCGATTCGAATCGAGAGTCGCCGCCGCCAGTGTCGTTGCACCTGTTCGAACTCCTCGGCAACACTTACAGTCTGACTGTCACTCACAGAATCAGCGGCCCTGGAATGGTGATCCGTTGGTGGAGTCTCGCTGTCAACCATCGGCATACACCTCCGAAAGCGTCGTCTCTTTGAGATCGCTGGCTGGCGAATCGAGGACGAGCCGACCCGACGCAAGCCCGAGATAGTGGTCGGCGATGTCGGCCGCAAGCCGCGGCTGGTGGAGACTCACAAGGCCGATCAGGTTATGTTCGCGGACGACCCTCGCAAGCACCGCAAGCACCGAGCCGGCGGTTTCGGGATCGAGAGACGCAACCGGTTCGTCAGCCAACAACACCTCTGGTTCTTGCTGAAGGCTTCGGGCGATGCCCACTCGCTGTTGTTCGCCTCCTGAGAGCTGTTCGACTGACCGAGTGGCATACCCACCGAGTCCGACAGCATGGAGTCGGCCGATAGCTGCCCGCTTTTCATCCGGCGAATGCCAGCCAAACAGCTCTCGCCACGGTGGTTCGCGACCGAGTGCGCCATCAAGGACGTTTTCCAGAACGGATTTTCCGGACACAAGCGCTCCGGACTGAAAAACGAGCGCCGCGTCCGTCGTTTCGAGCCGCTGGCCATCGAGCCGAATGACGCCTGAATCCGGCGAGTCTAAGCCATCGAGACACCGAAGCAGCGTTGTTTTTCCCGCCCCCGAGCGCCCGATGAGTACCGTAAGCTCACCACGACGGAGTGTGGTCGAAACATCCTCAAGTGCGATCTCCGAGCCATAGCGTCTGTGTACCGATTCGATCTCAAGCATCCCAGTGAGCGTTACTCGTCGTCTTCGAGGTCAGCGATCTCGACGCCCATAGCTTCGGCGACATCCCGAACCGGATCGTACGTGCCGGCTTCGACCTCTCCGAAGCGGTCGATTCGATGCTCCTCGAGAGCAGATTCGGGCGTCTCGACGAGTCGCTCGATGAGTTCTTCCTGAATGGCTTCGGGTGTGTCCGGTTTGGCGACAACTGGGTCGAACGGAATCGGATCGCTTTCGGCGACACGCACAATCGAATCGTCGTCGGGATGTTCGAAATCGCCGTAGGCCGCCGCATCGACATGGCCGTTCTCTAAGGCCTGCAGCGCCGCATCGTGGCCGCCAGCCCAGTCGATATCGAAATCTCCGGGTTCAGTATCTACGTCACCAGCCTCGAGTCCCGCCTCGGCGAGCATATAGCGTGGGAACAGCCCACCGCTGGTCGAGAGTGGATCGACAAGTGCGATGGTGTGGCCCGCGATATCCTCGAGCGACTCGATGTCCGAGTCTTGCTGGGTTGCGATGTACGTGTTGTAGGCTTCCCCGCCGTGTGACCAGTTGATTGCTAACGGCGTGATGTCGTCGTCTGCAGCCAGCACGTAGATAATTGGCGAGAGGTTCGCAATCTCGGTGTGGCCGTTGACAACGCTTTCGACGGTCGCACTGTAGCTTGTTGTCTGTGCGCCCTCGACTGACTCGAGGTCATCGAAGCCGTCTTCGAGCCACTCGAAGACACCCGTATACTGCTGGTCGAGTTCTTCGGCATCCTGAAACGGTGGAAGTCCGAACTCAATGGTTCCGTCTGCCCACTCACCGACTGTCTCGGGTTCGGCGGTGGATCCATCGCCGAGACATCCTGCAAGACCAAGTGTGACTGTACTGCCGACCGCACCAATATACGCCCGTCTGTCCATACCCCTGGTTGTAACCACCCAGAGATAACACCCTCGAATCGTCGTTCAAAGTCTGGGTGCTGCTGAGACGGCTCGAGAGTCTGTGGCTCACCGTTTTCGGGCAACAATCGCGAGGTGGTCATCGTGAAACGGCCTGAGCGGCTGGCTGTCAATGATGGTGTAGTCGTCTGTGAGTTCCGTACGTACCTGCTCGAAGACCGCCTCGGGTTCGGCGGTGACGTCCTCGCTGCGGGCTTTGACTGCGAGACACAGCAGGCCATCGTCAGCCAGAAACAGCGCGTTCTCACAGGCGAGACGTGCCTGCCCGCGAGTGGCCACGTCTTGGATGAGAAGATCGAGATCGCTTTCGACAATATGGGCGTACGTTTCGGGCTTGCGGGCGTCTTTGAGCAGCGGATAGAGATTCGGCCGACTTTCGGCTACCTCAATCAAATCGCGCACCGGTCGTGGGGCGAACTCGACAGCATATGTTGGGCCTGCAAAATCAGCGACGTGGCTGACGGTCGTCCCACTTGCGGCACCCAGATACAGCACTGAGCCGAGCGCCTCAAGTGGCAACTCCATGCCGAGTTCGATCATCGCACCGAGTTTCGAACGCCCCGCGTCCCACAGCCGCCACTCGCCGTCGGTCGGCTCGCCGTAGACTGGCTCACCACGCGTGGCAAGCCGCTGTGTCCCATCGAACGGCCGGCGGGAGATGCCCTCAGGGAGGCTACTCATTGGGTGGCCTCCTCGGTTGTATTGTCAGCACCGCGGGCGCGGATGGTTGCCATTCGTTCGTCGAGTTCGCTGTGAATCTCCGGTTTCAATTCGCCGCTGTAGTGGTCAATCCGGGCTGCAATCGAGAGTTTGCCCGCAAACGCACGCGCGGCCGATCCACGGTCGGCTGGCCGAGTGCCATTGACATACTCGTGAGTGTAAATAATCCCGTGTTTGGGCGAACTCCCGCGGCCGGCGAGATGCGCAAACAACGCGTCTTCGGCACCGAGTACCTGGACGGTGCCACTGGGTTTTTTCGCAAGTTGCTCGAGGCCACCACCCAGCGCGATCAGTCGGGCAGCGAGAACAGGCCCGGCCATCGTGCTGAGGTTTGGTGCGATCTTCGGAGCCTGCTGGTCGATAAACGCTTGCAGGTCGTCGGCCTCTGCGGCAAGCCCCTCGACACGCTCGGCCAGCGAAATCACGCGGGCCTCGAGTGGGGTCGTCGGCTCGCGGTCGGCCAACTCTCGGGCTTCCTCGATGCCACTCGGAGCCTCATCGAACAGCGTGCCAGCCCACTCGCTGAGTCGTTCGGCCAGTTCGTTGGCCGTCCGGGTGGCATCGTCCATCGCTCGCACTGCGTGGAGCAGCTGTTTGTCATCGGCCTGCTCGAGGGCTCGAGCGTGCGTGCTGGTCGATTGAACCGTCGCCTCGTGCAGCCGATTGTAGTAGTCTGTCTCGCTGTCGGCAAACCCGCTTTCGACGGCGAGCCGTGGCCAATCGGCCGGTTCGGCCGCAGTGCCCTCACGGATGGCTCGGCTGGCGGCCTCGGTGTCGTCGGCCTCGAGGCCGACAAACCAGCCTCGAGCCGCAGCGTCGGTGTCGTCGGTCATTGGTGGTGTTTATGACTGCGGTTGTATAGGCGTTCCCGAACGGCCTCGAGATATCTCGTAGTGCTGTCTTACTGATTTGTCCCCCAGCGCTGATGCTGGCCGGGCAGTTCGATATCTCACCCTCAGCGTCCTCCCAGCGTCTTATTCGCTGTCTGAGTCGTTGACATCGTAGCCTTCAGATTCGAGTCCTTTGCGGAGGAGTTCGGAGTATGCTCGTGGGTGGCGTACCCCGTTATCACGGGCGTATTGCTTCACGGCTTCATGAAGTGACCCACCTCGCTCCATATCGAAATCAGCTTTCATCCATTAAAATGTAAGTTTCTGCGTAAGATAAAGATTCGAGAACTGCCTCAGAGCGTTTATTTATTTTCGTGCGGTATATTATGTATGGACATTTATTTAGGTGATAAAACAGCAAAGCGACGGATTTTGATCGGAATGATTGTTACAATGCTCTTTATGTTGGGTTTGGTTCTGTTAGAATTTTATGTAGTGTGAGAAAATACATAAGAAATTTGATAGTTGCTGACTGCGATAGGTTGAGCCTGCTACCTGCAAAGACAACTTCTATACCCACAAAGACAACGCGGCCACATCCGCAGAACCGAAACGATTTTTCACCGCTGGCGGTACTGGTAGCTATGGTTGAGGCATCCGGATTCGAAATTCTGGTAACAGCAGGGATTATCCTCATTGTTGGAACGATTCTACAAACAACAGGCTACCTTGCTGATGCGCTCACAGTGTTCGTGTTCATGGCGATGGGCCTGGCGGGGTTTCTTGCCGTTCGGGCGATCCAGGGCCGCAGATTTAGTTGGCCCTGGGAGTAGCCACAGAGACCTTAGAACTCGTGGATTCCGGTTTCGGTGATTAGCTGGTCGATGTACTCAACGGGCGTCGCATCGTAGGCGGGATTTTCGATTTCGATCCCGTCGACCGGCTCGAGCATAACCTCTGAGGCCGAGCGATGCTGGTTTTCGAACGCAAACCCTTCTTCGATTACTTTCGCTCCGGAGCCGACGACGACGACCGGCACACCCAGTTCTTGGGCCGTGGCGGCCAGCGGGAGAGTACCGATCCGATTGTACAGTGTATCCTCAACAATACAGTCCATCCCGATGACGACGCGGTCACAGTCCGAAAGGAAGTGCCCAAGTGCGCTGTCAACCATGAGGTGTGGCTCGACACGGTCGATGGCTGCGAGCATGCGAGCGGTACCACGGCCGATGTAACGAGGGCGAGCCTCCATCACGTAGGCAGTAAGATAGTTACCGTCGAGTGCAGCGGCCTCAACGGCGGCAAGCGCGGTTGTCGAAAAGTCGTGGGTCAAAAACGTTTCACCGTCCTCGAACGTTTTGGCGGCGTTGGCTGCTGCGCGGCGTTTGCCGGTCTCGATATCTTCGACCACCCGATCGATCATCTCGCGGGTGAACGCTTTGGCTTCCTCGAGATCGTCGGTAACATCGAGGACGCCACGTTCGACGGCCCGCACCGCATTGTGCAGTGAGGCGTGCGATGGGTTGGCCCGCCGAAGCGCGCCCGCATTGCGCTGGAGATCCTGTTCGAACTCCTCGACGGAGGCATACTCCCGGTCGAGAAGCTCCGCAAGTGCCTCTGTCGCTTTGATAGCGATCAGCGAGGAGCTGTGGCTCTGCATGCCTTGGATCTCCTCGACGGTTTCATCAATCATACACCCTCCTTTTCGTCTCGGCTCAAATGTGTTCCGGGCTTCGGTGACGACAACAGTATCAGATCGGATAGTTGCCACGGAAGCTTTTTGAGCCGGTAGGTTCTGCAGAGCGTAATTGCGATGCCTTCGTCGACCTCCCGCCGACCGGCTTGCAGCATCTGTGGTGAGGCCCTCAAAGATACCAAGGCGGCCACCGTACCCAATCCGGTGTGTCGACGGTGTGACCAGCGGGCCAAAACCGCCGATGGTACGCCCGCCGCGGAGATGTTCGATCCGAACCCCGTGTTCATCGACGGAGAAAAATGCTGGCGACGGTACACCATCTCAACGGACGCTCTCGATTCGACAGATCCGTTCGACGATCATCTAACGATGCGGGATGCCCTGGACTGTACGTCGATCGAGGCATGCATTCGCCGACACACTGACCCGGCCGGCCAGCCACGTGAGTGGTTTGTCCCCGGGCCAACCGGCGAGCCGATCCAGATCCGTGCCGAACCCAACTCCGGAGCCGATCTCGAGGCGTTTTTCCAGCAGTTCGACAGCTCGACAGCGTTCCGAATCCACACAGACCAACAGACGATCGCAGCCGACCTAGACCAGCCTGTTGTCGGGCCCACCCGCCTGCCACCCGCAGCTGTCGGGCTGACCGCGCCGCCGACATACGAGCTGACGACCGTCGGGTCGTCACCCAGAACGATTCGACTGGCGCTGCCCGATATCGAGGTCATCGAAGCTGTCACCCTCGAGTCGCTGCCGCCGCTCGACGACGGCGTGATCGAAGATCGTGTCGAGCGCTATCGGCAACTCGCAGCCGCCGCCCCCGGCGTTGTGCCCGCCGACTCGCTGTGGCCACTGATCGAGGTCGAAGCAGAATCGGTTCGCTATGATGCGATCCGAACGGTCAGTTCGGTGATCGAGGATCGACCCGAGATTGGCATTACTGCGGTGGATAAACTGGTCGACCGGCTCGATGATACTCGCCCCATTCGGCTCTATGCCGTTCGGAGCCTGGCGACAATCGCCGAACGGTATCCGGAAACGGTCGTCGAGATTACCCCACAGATCGTCAACGAACTTACCCGGAAAAACTCGCTTTTGAACGCCGCGGCTACCCAGTTTCTGTTGGCTGTCGCCGAACACAAGCCTGTGGCCGCACTCGATGCGACGCCAGCGATTGCGTCGCTGTTGTCACCGACACCCACACGAGCTCGCCGACAGGCACTATCGGTGTTGAGTGTGATCGCTGAAGCGTTCCCCGAGGAAGTCCGACCGCTCGTCCCACAGTTGTGTTCGTTGCTTGAGGCCGACGACGATCTCTACCGAATCAGCTGTACGGCCGCGTTGGGCCATGTCACCTCGGCGTATCCCGATGCTGCGACGCCAGTCGTCCCGACGCTGCTCGATGAGTTGAGTGCCTACAATCCCGAACTCCGGGGCAACGCAGTGGGGATATTGGGAGATATCGCCCAGGAGTTCCCGATGGATGTCGCACCCTACACCGAAGAGATCGCTCCCCTGCTCGAGGATTCGGATCCAACGGTTCGATCCAACACTGCCGGAACGTTGGCTCGAGTCGCCGAAGCCTACCCCGGGCGCGTCGAGTCCCACGTGCCAACGTTGATCGAGTTGCTCGAGGACAGTTGGACGCGAAGTCGGGTGCATGCGTGTTGGGTATTGGGCCACTGCAAAGCCAGCGAGGCCAAAACGCCGCTGACCAAGCGTCGGCGCGAAGACCCCGAAGAGTCGGTTCGCTCGAGGGCCGCCTGGGCACTCAGCCAGCTCGATTGAGCCGAACTAAACGCTCAAGCCGGTTGGGAGCCTACAGAGAGTATGGGATTTCCGGTCAGCTACTACTGTCCACACTGTGAGGCGTTGGTCGAACTCGAGCGCGATGGATATCTTGCGGATAAAGCCGTCACACCCTTCCCGTTCGAGGGGTGGTCGTACGTCTCGCCCGACGAACCGTTTGAGGATGAAGACGGCGTTGACGGCGTTGTCTTCGTCTGCGGCGAAGACGGCCGTCTCAAAGACGGACAGACGGGCTGCGGCGAGTCGTTTTATCTGAGCTTCGTGAGGTTCGAAGACGGCCGCGAAATCGACCCGCGGAAACCAACCGAACAGATCGAAATTGCAGACGACAGCCAGCCATCCTCACCACGGGGCCCGAGTGGCCCGTCTAATGCCGGTGGCTTTTGGTAGCTGCTGTTAGCCTTTGATATTACACACCGGAAACGTCCGGGCGACCGCATCGCCAATCCCCAGTGTTTCGGAGACCTCGACGACTTCATCTACATCCTTGTAGACGCCAGGAGCCTCTTCGGCAATCGTCGCGCCGCTTTGGGCTTTGATGTAAATTTGTTGTTGGTCTTCGAGTTGGTCTTGGACAGTCTCACCCCAGTAGTCCTGTTTGGCCTGCGTGCGACTCATGGTTCGGCCCGCGCCGTGAGCAGTCGAGCCAAAGGTTTCTGTCATCGACTGTTCGCCACCACGGAGCACGTAGCTGCCCGCACCCATACTCCCAGGAATCAAGACCGGTTGGCCCACATCACGGTAAGCCCGTGGCACCTCCTGGCGACCGGCGGGGAACGCTCGAGTCGCACCCTTGCGGTGGACGTATAGCTCGCGGATCTCGCCGTCGACCTCGTGAGGTTCCTTTTTGGCGATGTTATGGGCCACATCGTACAGCAGTTCCATCTCCAGGTCTTGCCAGCTTTGGTCGAACACACGCTCGAAGACCTGTCGGGTTCGATAGGTGATCAGTTGGCGGTTGACCCACGCGAAGTTGATCGCCGCGCCCATCGCCCCGTAGTATTCGGCGGCCAGTTTGCTTTTGGCCGGTGCGGCGATCAGATCCTTGTCAGGCAGTCGCTCGAGCATCTCGCCGTGTTGTTGTTCGATTTTCCGGACGTAGTCCGAACAGATCTGATGGCCCAGCCCGCGGCTACCGCAGTGGATCATTACGACGATTTGGTCGGCCTGCAAGCCAAACGCCTCGGCGACCGTATCGTGATAGATGTCGGTGACCCGCTGGACTTCCAGAAAGTGGTTGCCCGAACCGAGGCTGCCGACCTGGTTTTTGCCGCGGTTTTTCGCCTTCTCGGAGACGTACTTGGCGTTGGCATCCGGCCTGCGACCTTCGTCCTCGCAGTGGAGCATATCCTTGCGGGTGGCATACCCCTCCTCGACGGCCCAATCCAGGCCGCGCTCGAGGATATCGCCGACCGTCTCGAGGTCGGTCTCGACGACACCGCCGCCGCCAAGCCCTGAGGGGACGTTTTCGAAAAGCGAGTTGACGAGTTCGCGCTCCGAACCCTGTATATCGTCGTAAGTGAGGTTCGTCCGAATCATCCGAACACCGCAGTTGATATCGAAGCCGACCGCGCCCGGTGAGATACAGCCCTCTTCGGCATCAATCGCACCCACACCGCCGACTGGAAACCCATAGCCCTGATGGCCATCAGGCATACAGAGGGCGTACTTTTGCATACCGGGCAGCTGGGTGGCGTTTTTGAGCTGTTGGAGGGTTTTGTCCTCGCCGATCTGCTCGAGCAGTTGTTCGCTGGCGAGCACGCGCGCGGGAACGCCCATCTCTCCGTCCTGTGGAATCTCCCAGACGTGCTTCCGCAGTCGATGTAGTTTGATGCCGTTGAACTCGCGTGTAGTGGTCATGCGGTCGACTCTGCCTCGGAGGTGAAAGAGCGTTGCGTCCGGCGCGTTGTGTCCGTACTGTATACACAGAAAAACAAGAACCAACCAGCAGCTGGTGGCTACCAGTCGCCGCGGGTCGTCTGTTCAGTACTGCGTTCGGACTGATCGCTGGTTGCATGGTGTTCAGCAACGTCGGCGGCTGTACGAAGGCGGGTTTTGAGCCATGAATCGACCGAATACGAACCACTACCGGTAATCAAAAGCGCCGAGACGAGTCCAAACAGCGAGATGTGAGCCACAACGGGATCGTCAGGGAGTCCGAACAGCGTTGTGGTGAACAGTCCAAATGCGATAATCGAGAACCCACGGGTGAAAGCACCAACAATGAGCATCACACCCACTAGCGCCTCTGTGAGTCCCGCACCGATCACCCAGAGTTCAGGCGCGACGGGAACAACCGCGGTGAGGTTGTAGTGATCAACCACCGCCAGCGCATCACCGGGACGCATCAGCTTCTGAGTGATGCCAAGATAGATGAACACGAGCCCAAGGCCAACACGGAGTACAATTGGCGTTAGTTGTGTGTAGGGTTTGATCCGCCGGGCGAACGGCACCGCGACCCGCCGATAGAACGGGTCGAAATCCGAGTAGACCGTCTTGTTGTCATCAGCCATTCTGGCGATAACAGCGTCCGCACTGGGTCGGCCGCCGCCGACGAGTGCGACAGCGATCAATCCAGGGACAAACTCGAAAGCCAACAGGAGCTGTGGGTACGACGGCAAGGCAACAAGATAAACGAACAGCGCCCAGACAGCGGTGACACGTGTGGCAAGACCGAAAAGAAGGAAAAAGCCAACCGAGATCCCGAACAGCCGGAGTGCGGTCGGGTACGGCAATTCGACGGCGGGGCTGAACAGATACCCCTCGAAACCGGCGGCAATCATCGGCATTCCCATACTCAGCCGAAGCAGCCACGCAAGCAGATCCTCGTAGTCGTTCATTGCCGCACGGAATGCCGCGATATCAGCCGGGAACGGCCGAACATACAGGTAAGCTGCCAGGCCAGCAACAGTCGTCAGAAAGCCACCGATCAGGACGGCGAGTATAAACGGTGTTGTAAGGGCATCAACAAGCCAGGGAATGACTGGAATCGGCTCGCCACCTGGCGTGACGTACTCGACGTGAGCGGCCGCAGGACTGATAGCCACGACGAGCAATCCAACCAGCCCAAAAAATACACCGAACAGACGACTGAACCAACGATTCATACGCGGGATACGTCCCTCGGGTTACTAACTGCAGCGATCCATTCAGTCAGTCAACTAGTAGGAACGACTTACACATCAAAGACGACGTAGCCGTACCACTCTTCATCACGGCGCTCAACGGTCATCTCTGAGTACGTAATGGCTTTAATTTCGCGGGCATCAACTTCAGCCAGCGGGACACCGCGCGCGCTGGCCGAAAGCTGCCAGCCGTCGTCATCGTCGTGAATGGTGACTGCGTTTCTGACAGGCAACACCAATCGAACGTCGCGTTCGTAGATGAGTTGGTCGAGGTACTCATACAACAGGGCCTCGACGGATTCGGCCTGTGTCTCGAGTTCGAACCGTTCGCCGCCCGCCGGTGTGGACTCACACATCGCGGCGGCCAGCCCGTCGGCTACTGAGCCGAACAGTGCCTCGAGATCCGTAGCTGTCGCCTCAACAGCGATATCAGCAGTGTGGGCACGCAGCCTGTAGCTCATTAGCTCGTCTTTGCCAGCAGACGGTTTGACAGCTTCGACTCACCGACCAAGCGGCGCCGAGACCGGCGTCGGCCCCGGTGGAGTTAATATGGGTGTGGAACATATTACAGCCACGAGTGAGTGCGACTGTCGAAAAACGTCTTGATGAGGCCGGTGAGACCGACAGCGTCGAGGCGGCCTGGCAACTAAAAGAACGCATCCACCGCACCGAGGGTGTGCTCAAACAGCGACGCGGCTTTTTCACCGACGCCTACCGGCGGTCTACAACCCACCTGTTTTTCGAAGACGACCAGTTGGTCGCCTTTGGGTCGGTTCGCCGGGACGGCTACATTCTGTTTTTGGCCGTCCATCCAGCAGCTCGTGGACAAGGCTATGGGCAGCGACTCATCGCCGACATCGCCGAGCAACACCGGACGGTCAGCTGCCATGCACGGACGACAAACACTGAAGCACTCGGATTCTATGAGCATCTCGGCTTCCGGATCGACCGCCGGATTGACAACTACTATGAGGACAATGGGGATGCATACTATCTCAAACTCGGCGAGGACAGTACGATCCGCCGGAAGGTCTCGGAGTTTTTTAACCGCTAGCATGTGAGTCTGTGGCGCGGCAGTCGTGGAACGCACGTTTTATAAGTAGACCGCAAGTATTCGAACCCACGACTATGCCGAGTTCCAATGGGCCCATGAAGGGGACGCGAGGAAAGCTTTCGAACCACCCGCGAGACCGTGGCACATCGCCACCACAGCGGGCCATCCAGCAGTTCGAGGCGGGCCAGAAGGTTCACCTCAAACTCGATCCAAGTGTGCGTGAGGGTCGGTTCCACCCACGCTTCAACGGACTGACCGGTGAAGTCACCGGTATGCAGGGCAACGCCTTTACAGTCAGCATCACCGACGGCGGCAAGGAAAAGACGGTTATTGCCCGTGCCGCCCACCTCCGCGCACAGCAGGAATGACGATCTTCAAGGAGAAACTCGACGAAGAGTACGTGACGATCTCGGAGGTCAAAGCCCATCTCAGCGAGGTCGAAGCAGAACGGGCGACCGATGAGGATCGAGAGCTGCGCTATGAGCTGGCTCGAGCCATCGAGCACGTCAACCGCTATGCGGTACTCGAGCCCGAAGAGTCTCGCGAGCTTGTCGAAAAGCTCACCGAACTCGAGAAAGTAAACGAGAAAACCGCCCACAAAATCGTTGATCTCCTGCCCGAAGATCGCACCGAACTCCGGTCGATCTACGCCAAAGAACGGTTTGCCCTCGACGGCGAGGAACTCGACGAAATTCTGAATCTCGTCGCACAGTACGCCTGAGCCGCCGCTGTGTTTGAGAAGCCGGCGGTAGTGGCATTCGACCGAAGACTGTCAGACAGAGGGGATTTTTTAAGTAGCTCCTGGCCGTACCATTGGGTATGTCTGCTCCTGAAAACGGCACCGGCGACGACGATGAGTCGACGACGTACGCCGTTGTTCTCGATTATTTCCCCCACGGACGCTCAGACGACAGTCGGCCGCAGTATCAAAAAGAGCCGTTGGCCTACGGACTAACTGAGGATTCCTTCGATCTGCTGGCGCTCACACTGACTGATGCGGCCGATATCAACATCGTCGATCGGGTGGCAGTCGATCCACCGGACGAGAATGCTATCGCCACACTCGAGGAAATCAGCTTCGATGAACTGTCGAGTTCCGCAGTCTCGGAACTCGAATACGCCATCGAGGCGATTATTGAGGACGACGAACAGCAGTTCGTCGACTTTTATAACGAGGCTCAACCGATTACACTCCGGCTTCACCAACTCAATCTGTTGCCAGGGATCGGCAAAAAGCTCCGAAACAAGATTCTCGACGAGCGAAAACGTGGGCCCTTCGAGAGCTTCGAAGAGCTTTCGGACCGCATTGGTGGACTCCATCGGCCCAAAGAGGTGATCGCCGAACGCATTCTCGAAGAACTTCGGGATGAGGATCTGAAATACAAGATCTTCGTCCGTCCGGAATAACCGAGTGCTGGCCCAAGCGATCACCGACAAGCAATACGGTTCGGCCGAGAAGCGAGACGTTTAGGCCGCGGGCCGCACAACCGAGTCTAATGACTGTCCCCGACACCGAGGCTGGCGGGCGTGATCCTGCGGCACTCATTCGTAGGGCCGGCAGCCGCGGCAATCCTGAGTTCGATCAGCACTTTCTGATCGACGACCGGGTTGTCGACCGCATTCCGAGCTTTCTCCCAGAAGATGCCGATACCACCCATCTCCTCGAGATCGGCGGTGGCCCCGGCGTGCTCACTGATCGGCTGTTGGCGGTAGCCGACCACCTCACCGTGATCGAACGTGACCCCGATTTTGCCGCCCATCTCCGCGAAGAGTTCACTGAGGCCCGAAAAGCCGGCCGACTCACCGTCATTGAGGGTGATGCCTTGGAGGTCGAACTGCCCGAGTTCACTGGCTGTGTCTCGAATCTCCCTTACAGTGCCTCCAGTGAGATCGCGTTTCGACTGCTGCCGTTGAAGCTACCGCTCGTATTGATGTTCCAACAGGAGTTTGCCGACCGGATGGCTGCAGCCGTCGGTAGCGACGACTACGGTCGGCTCTCTGTGAGTGCCCAACACTACGCCGACTGTGAGGTCGTCGAATCCGTCCCCAACACCGCGTTTGATCCACAACCTGCGGTTCAGAGTGCGATCGTCAGGCTCACGCCTCGAGAACCGGACTACGAGGTCGACGACGAGGAGTTCTTTTTGGATTTCGTCAAGGCGATTTTCACCCAGCGTCGCAAGACGATTCGCAACGGGATTCGGAACACGGCCCACATCTCCGGGCTGGATGACCCGGAGGCAGTTGTCAAGGCGGCTGACGAAGAGATTCTCCGTCGGCGGGCGGGCAAACTCGCGCCAAAAGAGTTCGCCGGGCTGGCAACGCTGGCCGCCGAAGTTGGACTCACCGAGGCCAAAGGTGGGTAGCCCGGGAGCCGCCAACCGATGGTGAACGAACTTCTCGTCTTGATGGTCAGTTGGCTGGCAGCGAACGCCCAGCGGCTGATAATCACTGTCGGTGTACTTGTCGGTCTAATTGTTGCCAAACAGGTGGTCAACCGATGGCGGCGAGACCGAGAAATGAGCTCTCGGCTTGCACTGTCGATCTCGGGGCTGCTTGCGTTTTTGCTGGCCGCGGGGCTGTTTTCGCTGGTGGCGATCTGGGGGCTTACTGATGCGTTGTACAACGCGTATGCTGGCGTCGATCTCAGAACGCAGGCCGCCAACATCGTCTTGTCGTTTGCGATTATCGGGGCGACCTACGCGCTGTCGGATTTTATCGGCCACGTCATCAAGGATCTCGCCAAAGAACAGCAGGCAATCAGCGAACACGAACGTGAAATCCTCCATCGGGTCGTCCAGGTGACGATCTACACCTTTGGGCTGTTGGTCGTCGTCGGGCTGTTTACCGACAACATCGGAAACCTGCTAGTTGGGGCTGGCTTTCTGGGAATCGTTGTCGGGATGGCCGCCCGCCAGACGCTTGGGGCGGTGCTTGCTGGCTTTGTGCTTATGTTTTCGAAACCGTTCGAAGTCGGCGACTGGGTTGTCATCGACGACGATGAGGGCACCGTCACCGAGATCACGATCGTCAACACGCGCATTCAGTCGTTCGACGGCGAGTACGTGGTGGTGCCGAACGATCTGATCACCAGCGAATCGGTTATCAACCGCACTCGCCGCGGTCGGCTCCGTGTCGAAGTCGAAGTCGGCGTTGATTACCGAGCCGACCCCGACGAGGCCAGCGAAATTGCTGTCGAGGCTGTCAGTGAACTCGAGAACCTACTCGAGGTGCCGAGTCCTCAGGCGGTCACCAAAGCGTTCGGCGACTCGGCGGTCATACTTGGGATTCGCGGCTGGATCGACAACCCGAGTTCGCGCAAACGCTGGCAGGCCCACACCCGAATGGTCGCGGCAATAAAACGGGCGTTTGCCGAAGCCGACATCAAGATCCCCTACCCCCAACAAGAGTTGTCAGGACGAGCCGAAACAGGCGGCTTTCGCCTTGCGGATGGTGCCACAGAACCGCCCCACCGAGACGACAAGCCGCTGGGTTCGGACGGTGATTCGAGACCACCGACCGCAAACGGCGGCTCGAGTAGAGTAACTAATACCGAACCAACCGACAAACCAGACAATGACTAACTCGGAGTCTCAAAAGCGACTTGCCGAACGGCGTGGCCTCGAGTCGGATGTCTACCAGCCCGCAGAGGATTCGGGACTGCTCGCGGAGGCAGCCATCGAGTCGCTCTCAGAACCCAGGGTCGTTCTCGAAGTCGGCACTGGGTCGGGATGGGTCGCCCAGCAGGTCGGCGAACACACCGACGCGCGTGTGATCGGCAGCGATCTGAACCCACACGCCACCCACCAGGCCCGCGACCGAGGAGTTGAGGCAGTGCGGGCTGACCTGCTCGATCCCTTTGCCGATGGAGTCTTCGATGCCGTGGTTTTCAACCCACCGTATCTGCCGACCGACCCCGAAAACGAGTGGGGCGATTGGATGGAACATGCCTTATCAGGCGGCGAAGACGGCCGGCGGCTCATTGTCCCGTTCGTGGAGACTGTCGGACGCGTGTTGGCTCCAGGCGGTGAGGTATACCTGCTCGTAAGCAGTCTGACAGGGTACGACACCGTCGTCGAGGTGGCCGAAAACGCAGGGTTTGTCGTCGACGACATCGCCCAAGAGTCGTATCCGTACGAGGTACTGTCGATCCTGCGACTGCGGGCAGTAATCTAATCGAGACACAGTGAATCACCCCGAGGTCAAGCCTCGGGGCTTCCTGCTTCCACGACGTGACTTGCAGATACACGCTGGAAACCAGCGGTATCCACAGCGGTCACAGTCTCCACAGGCGTAGATTCGGGCCATCCCAG
>LKML01000076.1 GCA_001563795.1 Haloferacaceae archaeon B1-Br10_E2g22
AAAAAGTGTATGTGAGTTATGTACGAATACTGTGTATGGTCTCTGACAGTCGGCTTGCTGTCGAATCGCTGACGCCGCTGCACTGGCTCGGCGTTGCCATGGCGCTCATCAGCGCGCTCGTCCACCTCGTGCTTGGTGCAGGATTTTTGCCCCACTGGATGGGGATCCTCTTCATGCTCGCGGTGGGTGGCTACATCGGTGGGATCGTACTCCTCTTGGTCGACTATCGCCGCCGGCTGCTGTATCTCGTCGGGATTCCGTACACGCTCGTCCAGATCGGCGGTTGGTACGTGGTCAACCAGCCCGCCACCCTCGGCGATCTGACGGCTGCCGGCGCGATTGATAAGGTAGCACAGGTACTGTTGATCGGGGTGCTCGTCGTACTCTACTGGCGGGAATCGTAATGGGTCCCGACCCGCGCCGAACAGATGTCGCGTGAGTACGCCCCGCAGTCGACCAGCGGCCACCAGTGGTCGGTGACGAGCCTGTGGATCGCTGTGAGTGGTGCTGGCGCAATCGGTCTCGTCTGGACATGGATAGCGGGACTCTCGACGCTGTTACTGGCCGGCGTTGTCGCTGGCTTCGTCGTTGTCTCCGGAGTCGTCGGCTGGCTTGTCCGGTCGGTCGACGACCAGCCACTGACGCTGGCGACGGTCGTCACATTTGCCCGCGGGGTCGCCCTTGCCGCCTTCACAGGATTTCTGGTGGCTGGAATCCCCGACGGTTCGCTGGCGTGGGCTCCGGCCGTCCTGTTTGCGGCTGCGGCTGGCCTCGATGCCGTCGACGGGTGGATCGCCCGGTCGACCGACTCGGAGTCGGCGTTCGGCGCGCGGCTGGATGTGGAGGTCGACGCGCTGACCGTGCTGTTCGGGACGCTGCTTGTGGTCCGCGAGGCACTCGTCCCGGCTGTCTTCGTTCTGGTCGGCCTGGCTCGCTATCTGTTCGTCTTCGGCAGCTGGCTGCGCACCCAGCGCGGCCAGCCGGTCGCGGATCTCCCGCCGAGTCAGCTTCGGAAACTGCTTGGCGGGCTGGCGATGTCGACGATCTGGGTTGCAATGCTGCCGGCAGTTCCCGTTTCGGTGTCGCGGCCCCTCGCGCTGGTCGTGCTCGTCCCGTTTACAATCAACTTCTGCCGCGACTGGCTGGCAGTCTCGGGTCACCGGCCAAACAGTTAGGTAGCAGTGTCGAAAACAGCCATCAATGCGTTTCGGCCTCGTCATCTACGGTGATCTCGACCAGACCTCGGGCGGGTTCCGCTACGACCGGAAACTCGTCGATTATCTCCGCACACAGGGTGATACGGTCGAGGTCATCTCGCTGCCGTGGCGAGCCTACTGGCGAAACGTAGCTGCTGGATTCTCGCCGACGATAAAAAAACGACTCGACAAACCGTTTGACGTGCTGCTCCAGGACGAACTCTGTCATCCCTCGCTGTGGCGCGTGAACCGTCGACTCACCCGACCCGGCGCGACGGTCGCACTCGTCCATCACATCCAGTCGGACGACCAGCGCGGTCGACTCGGCGGTCTCCGTCGGAGTGTCGAACGGCAGTATCTCGACTCGGTCGACGGCTGGATCGCTACCAGCGATTTTACCCGCCAGCGCGCCCAGGCGGTGGCCGCAACCTCGCCCGACGAGTCGGTTGTCGCGCCCCCAGCAGGGCGAGCCGAGGGCCGAGCAGTAGACGAATCTGCCGTCAGCACGCGAGCCACCGAGGAGCCGTTTCGAATTCTGTATCTCGGCAATATCGTCGCCAGAAAAGGACTGCTCACGTTGCTTTCGGCACTCGGCAGTCCCGACATCGAAACGACCGACTGGCAGCTGGCCGTCGTCGGGGGCGAGCCAGAGCCAGCCTACGCAGAGCAGGTCCGGAAGCGAGCTGCAAAACGGGAAATTGACGAGCGCGTCGACTTCGTCGGCGAGGTTTCGGATGCCGAACTGACCGCCCAGCTTGAAGCCAGCCACGTGCTCTGTGTGCCCTCCCGGTACGAGGGGTTCGGGATGGTGTATCTCGAAGCCATGGAGTACGGTGTCGTCCCGATAGCCACCACGAACGGCGGCGCCAGCGAGTTTATCCTCGATGGCGAAAACGGTGCGCTTGTCAACCCCGGCGATGTCGACCGAATCGCCACACTGATCGCCGAGTGGGCGGCCGACCGCCAGCAACTCGCCAATCTCGGCGTGGCCGCACTGCAGACAGCCGCGGCCCACCCTAGCTGGGACGAGTCGCTCGCCCAGGTTCGGTCCCTGTTGGTGGGGCTTTCCGACGCGTCGACCGAGGATGGTACGTTCGCTGCTGAGAAGCCAAACCCATGACAACATTCGCCGACTTTCTGACCGCGAAACGAACCGTCGAGGATCGAGCACTCAACCGCGTCGTCTTCCGGCAGTTCGTCGACGCGCTCGCCGAGCACGCAGCCGACCGCGGGGCCGACGAGCCGGTTCGGATCGTCGAGATCGGTGTCGGTACGGGGTCGATGATCGCCCGACTCGCCGACTGGGAGGCGTTGCCGCCGTCGGTCTCGTACAGAGCCGTCGACCTCGATGCCGAACCGCTCGCAGTGGCTCGCCGACAGCTCCCCGAGCAGCTCCGAGCCGCGGGCTACACCGTCGAGTCGACTGACGAAGGAATAGTCGCCAAGAAGACATGCGACGGCCAAACCCGGCGAATCGAACTCACGCTGGCGGTCGACGACGGCTTCGAGATTAGCGACGAGGCCGACGCCGTCATCGCCGGGGCCGTCCTGGATCTGGTCGACCTGCCAGCGGCAGTCGAAGATATAAAACGGCTGCTGGCCGACAAGGGGGTGCTGTACGCGCCGGCGACGTTCAACGGCCACACCTCGTTTATTCCACGAGAGCCGCTCGATGATCGGATCGAAGGGCTGTATCACCGCCATATGGACGAGATTCGCGACCAGCCAGGGAGTAGTCGAGCGGGCCAGCAACTGCTCGACAAACTGCCAGCCGCCGGGTATACCCTGCTTGCGGCTGGCGGGGCCGACTGGGTCGTTCGACCCGTCGACGGCGCGTATCCCGCGGCGGAGTCGACGGTGTTGGCGCATCTGCTGTCGACTATCGACGGCGCGCTGGCCGACTATCCGCCGGACGTGCTCGGTTCCGAGAAGCGGGAGGCCTGGATCGAGGCCCGCCGCGAGCAGGTCGACCGCAGCGAGTTGACGCTCGTCGTCCACCATCTCGACGTGCTTGCCCGGTTGTAGCAACGTGCGTTAGGAGACGAAATCGGGTCGGCTGTCGCTGTCGGGTGTCCTGAGTGGCTCGTCGGCGAGCATCGCCCGGAGTCGGCGTTGGCCTTCCTCAGTATCGTAGCCGATCTTTTTGAGGTGGGAAATCGGCGAGCGATTGGGATTGGACTCCCAGTGTGCCCACAGTTCGGTGTGGCCGTCGTCGGTCGGAAACAGCCGGACGTGGAGCTGGTTTGGCCCGACCAATCCGTTCGGTCGGTAGACGTAGCTGCCGACCTCGTGGACTGTCCGACCGTCCCGTTCGTAGCCGTGTAGATAGGCCCGGAACAGCTGGCTGAAGCCGAACTCCGCGCGGAGCCTGCTTCGCGCTTCGGCCGGTGGCACCTCCCAGACGCCGACGTACTCCGCGGCCGGCGGTGGCAGCACGCTCACGTGTCGAGGCAGCAGTCTGTCTGGGAATGCGACCGAGAGTCGACCCGCCCCCAGCCGAGCTCGATAGAGGCCGACGCGGGCAGTGATGACCCACAAGCTGGCGAGCAGTACTAGCAACACGCCGAAAGTCGACCGTCCCCGCCTCATTGCTCCAGCGGTTGTTCGTAGCTCGCATACGCCTCGTCGTCCTCCCAGAGTCGCACCCGTACTCGGTCGGGGACGGTCGGCTCGGCGATGTCGACGAGTGTCTCACAGAAGATCCGCGAGAAATGTTCGACGCTGGGGTTGAGACCCTCGAACGCTGGCTGATTGTTGAGCGTGGTGTCTGCATACTGGTCGATGACGGTATCCATCGCGTCGTTGAGCGCATCGATGTCGACCAGATAGCCGTACTCGTTGAGCGACTCACCCTCGAACTCGACGACGGCGGTGAACTGATGGGAGTGGAGTTTGCCCTCCGGGCCAGGGTCAGGAACGGTTAGAAAGTGCTGGGCGATGAACGGTCGACGAACCGAAACCGTGTACATATCAGTCACAACATACTCTTGTAGCTAAAGAGTATTCCCAGCGTTCCGCTGGGTCCCTCAGCGAGGCTGGCGTAGGCGTCGGCGGCTGAATCGATTGGGTAGCGATCGGTCAGGAGGTCGGCAAGCGACTCATCAAGCTGGTCCCACGCGAGACCCATCCGTCGATTGCGATCCCAGCGACCGCGCAACGCGGGATCGATTGTGCTCACTTGACTGCTCGACAGCGTGATCCGACTTCGGTGGAACCGCCCGCCGAGATCGAGTTCGGTCGGTTTCGTACCGTACCACGAGCCGACGACGATCCGGCCGTCGTAGCCGGTCGACGAGATGGCCGCATCCAGCGCGGCGGGGTTACCCGACAGCTCGAAGGTGAGATCCGCGCCCGAATGGCTGAGGCGGTCCTCGGGGTCGGACTCAGTCTCGCCCGGCATCTTCAGGACGTCTCCGAGTGCGTCAGGGTGGACGCTACGGGTCGCCCCGAGCTGTTCGGAGTACTCCCGGCGGCGAGCACTAAGATCGACCGTGACAAGCTCCGCCAAAGGGAACTGTCCGAGGATGGCGGTCGTCATCAGTCCGATCACTCCCTGGCCAAAGACGACGACACCCTCACCGAGCCTTGGAGCACCGTCCTGGACGAGCGTGACGGCCGTTTCAGCGGTCGGTAACAGTGTGGCCAACGCCGTGGAAATGTCATCGGGAACCGGATGGAGGTTCTCGCGTCTCGCACAGAAATGGCTCTCGTGTGGATTGAACGCAAACACCCGTCGACCCAGCCACTCGTCGTCAACGCCGTCGCCGACCGCCTCGACGTGACCCACCGCCGCGTAGCCGTATTTGAGCGGGTAGGAGAGCGAACCCGATAGTGACTCTAAGTTCGAGTCGGCGGCCATCTCGCTGTCGACCTCGCCCTTGTAAATCAGGAGTTCAGTGCCGGGGCTGATCGCCGACAGCTCGGTGCGGACGCGGAGTTCGTCGTCCGCAGGCTCCGGAATCGGCTCCTCGCGGAGGTCGACCTCGCCCGGACCGACGAAGTACAGCGAGCGACGAATCATCGGTAGTCGTCGCTGGTCGACACTGGTGGTTCGGAGAACTCGACGGTCGTTCCGTGTGAGCGACACGCTTCGAGGGCGTGTTTGGCGGCGATGCCAGCTTTGTGAGCCGTGCTATCGCGGCCAACTCCGACTTTGAGTTCGACGCCGACATCACGTTCGACGTTGTCGATGGCGTCCTGGTAGGCCTCTGCGGAGAGTTCCGGACAGACCGCGATCATGTTGTCGCCGCCGACGAAAAATGACAGCGCGCCGTGGGTTTTGCGCATGTACTCCATCAACGAAGCGTAGCTGCGTTCGATCTGGATGAACGAATCGAACTCGTTGAGCTGGTCGGTGTATTTGCCGGTGGCGTCGTTGACATCGAAATGTGCGATGTGGACCGGTTCCTGATCAACCGACCGACCGTCAAGGAACTCGCCAGCTAGCACCTCGGTTCGATTCTCATCTTGGGCGCTGCCAGCGGCCTGTATCTGCTCGGTGGCTCCCTGAAGCGCGTCAGCAGGTGTCTCCGCAATGTCGACGCCGAGGCTGATCGTGACTGGATACCGGTTGCTGATGCTTTCTTGGAGCGTGGTGTGGGCCTCGCGGTTGATTCCGTTGGTGACAGCGATCATGTTGTCGAAGCGAGTATGAAACACGTAGCCACCCCGGCCCCCGATAAACTGGGCGATATCCGCGAACAGACGCGACTGGAGTGTCTGCAGATCCATCTCCCGTCGCGGCTCGGGTGTGACTGTCCAGGGGCCGTAATTATCGAGCTGAACCAGCGTCGACTGGGTAGTCGTCACAATACTGCTTAGTCTGGATCCAGTCACATTGTGCCTTTCTGTTCAATTACGCTATGTCGGCGACAGACACCTGACAACGCGAGTATGCGGTCGCAGTATGTATCAGCTACCAGTGAACCGAGCCGACGAGTCTATGATCCGCCTGAATCGCCTTTCAACAGCCTGTAGCAGCGCCGGTCGACTGGTTCGATTCCCAGCAGCCACAGCGAGATGCCGTAGCACCCGACACCGACGGCGGTCCCGACAACAAGGGCCAGCAGCCCGGCCAACGCGGCCTCGACTGCCAACATCCCGGGGGCCGCAACGACACCGGCGGCAATCGGCTTGCGGAACGCCCACGAGTAGGGATGGAACCGCTCGAAGTACCAGACCTCGCTCACTTTCGCCAGATTGCGGACAGCCAACACGCCTGCCGATGCCAGGGCCGCGCCGATCAGCCCGAACGCCTGAATGAAGACGATGTTGAGCAGGACGTTCGCAATGCCGAAAACCCACTCGTTGGCCATCACGACATACTGGTGGTCGGTCATCATCAGTAGGTAGTCACTGGGGCCAGTAGCCGCGTTCAACAGTTGGCTGACGACGAACACAACCAGGACCAGGGAACCAGCGGTGAACTCGGGGCCGAACAGCCCCAAAATCTGTGTCCGAAAGACGACTGCGACCAGTCCCAACAGCAGACTCGCGGTCACGATCCAGCGCGTCACAACCGTATAGATCTCGCCCAACTCTCCCCGCTTGCCCTGGCTGTAGAGCCGGGAGGCGACAGGTGGAAACAGCTGGTTGCACGCCAACAGCGGCACGTACAGTAGGCTTGCAACCAGCACCGAGACGTTGTAAATGCCAACTGCCGTCGACGACAGAAAGAAGCCAACCATCAGCACGTCGACACGGCTCTGCATGACAGTGCCGGCCTCTTTGGCAGTCAGCGGCAGCGAGTACGAGTAGTAGGATCTGACCGACTCACGGGTTGCAGCCTCCGAGCGAAGCGTCGGTCGAATATCGAGTCGCCAATAAAAGAGGGAGGCAGTGATGACCAGCGTGAGGAGGCTGGCGGCGACCATCGCGGCAACAACGCCGAACAGCCCGCCACCGACGAGCAGGACACCGACGACACCCACCACACGAAGCAGCGGTTTGAAGACTCTCTTGCCGAGAATCTCATACTCAATCAGCTCGACCGCACGAAAGGTGGCATAGATCAGATTGGCGAGGGTGTCGACGAACAAGATTAGCGCGAACAGCCGAAGCACGTCGACGAACAGCGGTTCGTCGAGCGTGAGCGACGAGATCGACGGCGCGAAGACAAACAGCGCGCCGGCGACGACTGCCCCACCAACTGCGGAGGTAACCCACGCAAGCCCAAGGAAAAACCGGCGTTTGATGGGCTGATTTTCGTACTGTGGAAGGTATCGGAGAATCGAGGTGTCCGAGCCGAGGTTCGTGAGCAACAGCGCGGTAAATGCCAGCGTCTTGCCGTAGGCAAACAGCCCGTAGCTGGCCGCCCCCAGTCCCCGCGAAACCAGCAAATGCAAGAGGAACTCGCCGGCGTCCGAGACAACTTTGCCGACCGTATACAGCGAGGCTCCACGCGAGATTGACGCCAGTGACGCCAGTCTGGAGCGACCCTCGCCGTTTTCGCTCATGGTCGTTGTTTCCGGAGCCGACAAATCTGTGTTGTGATCGGTCAGCCGACGTTTATATTCTGTCGCTGAATAGTCGAGAGTGGATGGAGGAACCGATCTCGCGGGCAAAACAACTCCGTGGCCAGTTGGCTGTTGGCGTCCGGAGGCAGCTCACCCAGCCTCTTGCTCGACAACTCCCGCTGTCGGCACTGCGGCGGTATCACCGACTCCGTCGGCAGGCTGTGCCCAGTCGGTACACGGATGCCGACCCGACCCGACTGATCGAGGTCGACCCCGACCAACTCACCCACAGTCTTTTGGAGTCGATTCCGTCACATCCGCAGTGGGGACGTGTGGTCAACGGCCAGTGGGATCACAACGCCGAGCGATTCGCCGACCGCGCGGTCGTCCGTGGAATCATCCAGTATTTCGACGAGGGCCTGCCGTGGCGCGAGACGGCACTATTCGATGCCTACCTCGACCAACTTGATCGGTTCGGCAACGCCTGGGGCTACACCTCGCTGGCGGCGTTCGAGACCCGAACGAGAGAGGTCGAGGCCCTCTATCAGTCGCTCCGCGAGCAGGGGTACAGACGCCAGCACGAACTTGACGCGTCGCTCCGAGGTGACCGAGTTGCCGTGTTGACCAGCGAGATCAACGTTGACATCGGCCGGGACGGCGAATTGTACTGGCGAAGCTACGGGCAACATCGACTGGCAATCGCTCAACAGCTCGACATTGAGCGCGTATCAGTTGTTGTCCACCGTCGACATCACCAATGGCAGGCAGTCCGCGATCGGCTTCGGGCGAGCGGTAGCGCGAATAGCCTCGATCCAGCACACCGAAACCATCCAGATCTGCGACCCTTGATTAGGTGGTGTCCAGATAAGGACTGAAAAGTGAGGAGTCGAATTTTCTGCGTGATTTGTGCTAGGAAAGGGGCTCCTCAACGGTTGTATCGACTGAATCAAATTAGATTTAGTAAGCGAAAGCGAATCAAAGTTTCTGGTGAAAATCATTATTCAGTAACATTTGGTTTGTCTCTCACTGTCGAATGCTGTTCGGTTTTTTGTAGATTCGGTGTCCAACGTGCTTGTTCAACCGTTCATAATCGGATTTGCAAGGCCGATTTACAGCCCAATATAGTCAAACCCCGGTCGTGCAATACACTCTCTATATCTTGCACTGTCTTCTGAAACCATCCCTATTTCAACATATCCGACATGGTTCATGGTCCAAGCCTCGAGAACTTTCGGTACATCCGCTTCCACCGGCGGAAGGCGGTTTTGGCAGACTTGATTCCGGCGAGCAGTTCCGCGAGTGTCGAGGGTTCTGCTTCGGCGTCCGTGATCGCCGTCGGTGCGACTGCGTTCTTCGAGTGGACGGCGTCGTGGCACGGTTCACATAGCGTAACCAGATTCTCCATTCGATGAACCCCACCACGTGACTTCGGGACGATATGGTGGGCGTGTAATTCGACGTCACCATACGGCCCGCCCCGACGACGGCAGTTTTGACATTGGTACTCGTCACGGGCGTACACGCGTCGTCGACGTCGGTCCCAGTCAGGCGGGTAGTCCTGGGTCGATTGGCGAACGACCCCTGCCGGAGTCTGGTTCTCTTCGACGGTGACGGGAGCCTCGAGGACGTCCTTCAGATCGACCTTGTCGGGATCAACCGCCTCACCGTCGGCAGAGAGGTCCAACTCAAGGATCTCCTGCAGGTCTGCAACGCTCTCGAGGTCGGTCGGGTCAACACCCACTTCCTCGAGAAACTCACGAACTGTCTCGGGATCGTCGTCACAACCCCGGTCATCCGCTGGATGAACGCCGGTAGAACCGGGAGGTGGTTCGCCGCTCATGGTCCTCGAGTTGCCTCACCGTTCACTATTTCTGTCGTCGCCATACACTCTCGACAGCCGTGCACATTGCCGTCGTTATCGCCGAAGACACGCTCAAAACGGGCCGTAACGTGTGATCCACAGTTTTGACATTCAGGCATGGTCGTATTTTCAGACACTCGCGGTGCCCGCTTGTTCGAGTCAGTCGTTCTCGTCATCGAGTAGTTTTGACTGCGTGTACATACAATTGTTCCACTACATGCGTGACAAAACGGGATTTTCGCCAGTATCAGGTGAGAGCTAGGCCCTCGCGAACCGCCGGAAGACTGTGTGCTTCGATTTGCTACCGGTTCCGCTTGAGTGTGGGTCGGAATTTCGACCACCACGCTCGGCGCAAATCTGATAACCGGATTTCACGCCCCAGGACGTGAGGAGGTCAATTGGCTGACCTATATACCAAGAGTAATACATTTACTTTCAACTACTGGGGCGATAGATACAACCCGTGCCTTTCGCTGTAGTTCATCGCGACGCATTTCGATTCGACTTTCTAGCTTGGAAAGTCGGTCCCGTTGTTTCCGGATCGCGATGTCCATATCCGATCCCGCTTTTGCTTTTCGTTCGTATTCTGAGATGAACACCTCGATGCGTTCGCGTTCGGCTTCAGCGTACGCTTCAAGATCATCGAGTTCCTCCTGTGTCTCCTTTCGTCGGCGTTTCTGGAGTTCATCCCGTCGTGATTCGACACGCTGACTGACGTATCGCTCGGCAGATGACCGCATCTCGCTCTCGTGTTCGAGAAGCGTTCGGACGCGGTCACCATCTGGCGACCCTTTGATTGTGTCCCCCTCGATTACGCGCTGACCGAGGCGGTGTTGTGAATCTCGGTGTGCCGCATCCACGAATACGGGGAGAATCTCTTCGCGAATCACCTCGCCCGTGCCATCTTCGAACCTTACGCGATAGTTGTAGGTGATGCCGGGTTCGTCGACGAAAGGGAGCAGTTTGAGCCCAACGGCACCTTGTTCACTGTCGAGCACCCGTTCCATCAATTCTTGGACCAGGTCGGCGTCAGGAGAAATGTACTCGATTCCCTCGTGGTCCATGGCGAACTCTCGATTGAAAGTGAACGGCCCGTAGGCCTCACCGCTTCGGGACCGTCGAAGTGAGTCGGGCAGCTCAGCGCGGAAGAGATTATTCCCGGCCTTCTCGACGTTCCCACCGAGCGCGGAAATACCCAGCTCGAAGAACTCACGAATGTCAGCCTCGCTCCCGTAGACGTCCTCGGAGTGATCCATCACCTCCTGGATCTTCCGACGGCTCTCTTCGTCGAACGTGCTGGTGTCGATAAGGCTCCGCTCATACCACTCGGCAAGCGTCCGTTGACGTTCGTCGATAAGTTTCTCCAGTTCCTCCTTGGTCGCACTCGCCGGTTCGTCGTTCCGAATGGACTCCATGATGAGCGAGTCGACGTTGATGTTGTCGAGCATCCCCAGCACGTCCGCAGTGTTCCCTAGCTGGCCACGGATGTTTTCGACCTTCTCCTGAAGCATCTCGAAGATCTCGCCCTCTCGAGTGTCCTCAAAGGAGAAGTTCCACACCTTGACCTCCTTTTCCTGGCCATAGCGGTGAAGGCGACCAATCCGCTGTTCGAGTCGGTTGGGGTTCCACGGTAACTCGTAATTCACCATGATGTGGCAGCTGTGCTGGAGGTCAATCCCCTCACTCGCTGCATCCGTCGCAAAGAGTAGACGGGACTGGCCGTGGTTGAACTCGTCTTCGATCCGAGCGCGATCTTCCT
>LKML01000077.1 GCA_001563795.1 Haloferacaceae archaeon B1-Br10_E2g22
ATGACATTGTACGACCGTATTCTGGTTCCGACTGATGGATCCCCGGAGGGCCGGCGAGCGGTCGGCCACGCTGTCGCACTCGCCGACGCACACGAGGCGATTGTTTCGGGACTGTATGTGATCAACACAGCAAGCTACAACGGGCTACCGATGGAGACCTCATGGGAAGGAGTCAGAACACTGCTCAACACCGACGGCCAAGCGGCACTCAATGTAATCGAATCACTGGCTGCCGAACGTGGAGTGGCCGTCGAAACCGAGATTGCTGAGGGCTCACCAGCAAAGGAGATTATTCGAACAGCCGAAAACCAAGCGTGTGACCCGATCGTGATGGGCACACACGGGCGCGGAGGACTCAACAGACTCCTGTTGGGGAGTGTCGCCGAGAAAGTCGTCCGTGGGGCACACATCCCCGTGATGACCGTTCGGATCGACAAATCGATGGCCGAATCAGTCGCCACAACGGCCGAAACCGGCGCTGAGTCCGACGCTGATGGCCCTTTGCCGGCTGACCTCTCGTCTTAACGCTGGGCTCGAAGATGCTCACAGTCGCCGGCATGGACGACCTCCTGGCGGTCGTCAGTTTCGACGACGAGCCCACCGGGAAACTGCACATCGAGAGCTCTGCCCTCTATTGTTCGGTTGGGCATCTCGAGACGAACCTGCTGGCCGAGCGTTGAGCTGTATTCCCGCCAGCGATCCAACACCGAATCAGGATCCTCAAGCATCGCATCGAATGACTCGAGCAGTCGCTGGACGAAGCGTCGACGGTCGATATCCTCGCCGAGTTCGGCTCGAAGACTCGTTGCGTCTTCGGGAAGCTCATCGGTATCGACGTTCGCGTTGACGCCGATGCCAACAATAAGCCACGACACACGGTCTTGTTCGCCTTCCATCTCGGTGAGAATGCCTGCAAGTTTGTGCCCACCGCGCGCGCCCGAGTCGCCGACTAACACGTCGTTGGGCCATTTGAGATGCGCCTCGAGGCCAGCCGCACGACAGGCCGAAACCGTGGCGACACCCGCAGCCAACGCCGACAGTGGAACGTGTGCTGCGGGCACCGTGGGCTGGCAGACAATCGAACACCAGATGCCGCCTTTGGGGGCCGTCCAGGGCCGCTCGAGTCGCCCCCGGCTGGCGGTCTGTTCGTTGGCGACAACCGCGACGTTTCGACGGCCCTCGCTTGCCACCTCCCGACCACGAGTGTTGGTGCTGTCGACAGCATCGTGGTACTCGACAGTGTAGGGTACCGCAAGGCCGAACTCAATGGCAGCCGCGCCGTACTCGGGGACGTCGGTGACTGTATACCCCTCGGCGGTGCTTTCGATTGTGAATCCGCCCTCACGGAGGGCGTTGACCTGTTTCCAGACGGCGGCTCGCGAAATCCCCAACCGATCAGCCAGTGCAGGCCCGGAGATGGGCCCTTCCTCGAGAGCCTCCAGCAGTGCGCGTCGCGTCTCGTTCATTGGGCCTTGTAGCCACTCCAGCCCAAAGAGCCGTCGGATACAAAGCCACGCCGCCCATAGGAAGATCCATGATTACGTTTCTCGCTGGCGGAACCGGCACCCCGAAGCTGCTGGCCGGAGCCACCCAGCAGTTGGGAGCCGACAGGATCACAGTTGTCGGCAACACCGGCGACGATATCGAACTCGGCGGGCTGGTGGTGTGTCCAGACCTCGATACCGTGTTGTTTCACGAAGGCGATGTGCTTGATACAGAACGCTGGTGGGGAATCGACGGCGACAGCCACGAAACGAACGCCGAACTCCACCGGCTCGCCGAGCAGGCTGGCCTCGAGACCGGCCCGCAGTACCTTCCAGTCGAGCAACAAACCGAGGGCCGTCCCATCGCCCGCTGGCGACGGTTTTCAGGAATCGCAGAATTCATGACCATCGGCGACCGCGACCGGGCAGTCCACATCACACGGACGAGCCTCTTGGATCAGGGCCACACGCTCACTGAGGCGACTCAGGTGTTGGCCAATGGGTTCGGCCTTGAGCTGTCGCTGTTGCCGATGAGCGACAACCCGGTCTCGACGATTATCAACACCGACTCTGGGCCAATCCACTTCCAGGAGTACTGGCTCGGCGAGAAGTCCCACGAGATTCGGGGCGTCGAGTTCCGGGGCAGTCAATCGGCCGCCCCGACCACTAGCGTCCGTGATGCCTTGGACGCGCCGGTCGTAATCGGCCCGTCGAACCCAGTGACGAGCATTGGCCCCATGCTCGCAGTGCCGGGTATCCGCGAGGCACTGGAGGCGACACCCGTTGTCGCAGTCTCGCCGTTCGTCGAAACAACGGTCTTTTCGGGCCCTGCCGCCGAGTTGATGGCAGCGACGGGCCGCGAGCCCTCAACACAGGGCGTTGCTGAGGCCTATCACTTTGTCGATGCCTTCGTACTTGATTCGGCCGATGAGACTGCCCTCGAGCGACCAGTCGTCAGAACTGACACTCGAATCGAGAACACAGCCGACAGCAACCGAGTGATGAACGCAGTTATCCAAGCCCTCGAGGAACTGGGGATTCATGTTTGAACCCCGGCTCGCATTGGCGAGTCTAAGCGGTGAGGCCGACGCCGCGTGGGCCGCCAGGGGTGCGGATCTGGCGGGAGCCGCGTTCCTTGGAGGCATCGCTCTGGACGACTCGAGCCGCGAGGCTGCACGCAAACTCACCAAACGCGACCGCCGTGAGTTTCTACCGGCTGATCCGCTGGCGTTCATCGACGACCAACTGTCGAGACTCGAAGACGTCCCGATTCAGCCCGGCGTCAACGTCAGAGCCACCACTGTCGAACCGGTTCGAAAAGCCGCAGCAATCTGTGCGGGCTACGATGCGATACTCGAGATCAACGCCCACTGCCGACAGCCCGAGTTGTGCGCGGTCGGCTGTGGCGAGACGCTACTGGCCGAGTGTAATCGGCTGGCAACGTATGTCGCCGCAGCCGCAGCCGAAGGCCCAACCGTGTGTCTCAAAGTTCGCGCAGAAGTGCCGGACGTTGATCTCCCGGCGGCCGCCCAGCGCCTCGAGCGGGCAGGAGCCGACGCGATCCACGTCGACGCGATGGACTCCAAAGCGGTGATCAAGCCACTCGCCGAGACCACAGACCTGTTTGTTATCGCCAACAACGGCGTCCGCGACCGCCAGTCAGTACAGGAGTATCTCTCATACGGAGCCGACGCCGTCAGTGTTGGCCGACCCAGCCGCAAGCCCGACGGGCCGGTGATCCAACGAGTCGCAACTGCGCTCGAGACCGGGGAGCTGAACGCACAATGAAAGCAGCACGAACCCCGGTTGAGAACGCCCAACTCGCCTTGCTGTTGGAGGTCTCAGGCACACCCAAACCTGGTAACGTCGATCGGCATCGTGATCTCGAGGAGTTGCGATTCGAGCAGTTCATGGCCGGGGCGGTGGGCGCTCGCCGGGGCCTACAGATGGCCGCCAACGGTGCGCCACTCGGAGCCGCTTTCGAAGAGGCGGTTGCAGGAATGGCGACCCAGAAGGGTGGTAACACGCAGTTCGGCTGCCTGCTGTTGGTCGTCCCGCTGCTCAAAACCGCCCTCGAGGCGTCGCTGACCCCAAAGGGAGTCCGGTCGGTTGTTGAAGCGACGACAATCCAAGACGCCGTCGGCTTTTATACGGCCTTCGAGCACGTTGAGGTCGCAGTCGGCGAGCCACCGGCCGACGCCAGCGCGCTGGATGTTTGCCACGGAAGCGATGTGGCTTCGACGCTCCGCGAGCGTGAGTTGACGCTGTACGATATCATGGCGTTGTCGGCCAATCCAGACGGCCGACTGGGCGACGGTAACGCCTGCGAGTGGGTTTCGAGTTTCGAGCGGACGTTTCGGGCCGCCGACTTGCTGTTAGCCGACGAAGGACCCCTCGTCGAACGCACCGCGCGTGTGTTTTTGCAGTTGCTCGCCGAGCGGCCTGATACGCTCGTCGCACTCAACCACGGCGAAGACGTTGCTCGTGAGGTCTCTGCACGCGTGGCTGGACTCGAGGATGATCTCGAGGCTGCCGAACAGTTGGCCACAGCGTTCGTCGAACGTGGCTACAATCCAGGGACGACCGCAGATATTACAGCCGCCGCGCTGTTTGTGGCACTCCAGAGAGGACTCAGTGTATGACCCACTCTTCAGCGTGGCCCGTTGAACTTCGCGGTGTCACTGAATCAGTTATCGCCACACTCGGGCCGAACGAGTTGTGGAACATGGCGGCTCTCGGATTGCATGCGCCCGCAAACCCAGGCGAGCCGGTCGAGGCGACAACGTGGGGCAACACCCGAACCAAGCGGAACTTCCACCGACAGGGCGGCGGGGTCGTCCAGTTTACGGCCGACCCCCGGGAGTTCGTCGACAGTGCAATGACGATCCACGAGCAATCCGAGCCAGTGTTACAAAACGCCGACGCTTGGGTCGAAATCAAAGCCGAATCAGTCGCCCACGGCGAAGACGGCGGCACCGAATGGGAACGCTGGGAGATAGAACCGCTCGAGACAGGCACGGTCAGAACTCGTCGGCCCCGCACAGTCAATCGCGGATTCTACGCTGTCGTCGACGCCACCGTGGCGGCTTCCCGGCTCGATGTACCGGTCTTCGAGACTGACGTACTACTCGAGCGCATGGCGTACTTCGAAGAGATCGTTGAGAAATGCGGTGGACCACACGAACGGGAGGCCTTCGAGCGACTCAGCGAGTATTCGGGCTGGCGGGAGTACTGAACACGGAACGAATCGTTTTAGTGGCACTCGAACCCACCTACCCGTATGGCAATCAAACCGAAGTACGTCAAACAGCTCGCAACCACACTCCTCGAGCGGTATCCCGACGCGTTCAACACCGATTTCGAGACCAACAAAGAAAACGTCACCAAACTCACCACCGTCGAATCCAAAGGCGTTCGCAACCGCGTCGCCGGCTACATCACCCGTAAAAAGGCAGCCACCGCAGCTACGGCCTGATTTTCACGGACAAATTTACGCGTTTCGTATCCGTCAGTAGACGTAATCGTCGACGCTAAGTTGGACGTAGCCGTTCTTTTGTAGCGACCGCTTTTGTTTCGTGTACTTGTACAATACTTTCGCACCAGAGAGCCCTGAGCGGAGTGTGCGCTTTTTGAGGAGGCTCGAGCCGTCGGCCGCGAGCATGCCACGAACCGATTTAAACGTCCGATCCCAGTCTGTGGGGCCATAGTCACGACAGAGTTCGGCAAACGTGACGTTCCGAAGTAACTCGTCACCGATAGCCTCGGCCCACCGGTTGTTGTACGTCGACAGGTCGCCTGCGGCTGCCAACTCACCAGCAATCGCGCCGGTTCGAATCGCAACGTGGTCACCACCCTCGTGGAACGCCGAAGTCGTGCCCATCGCCCCACCAGTAACCGCGATACCCGCCTCAACAGGTGATTCAATCGGCTTCGTCGACGAAATGCTGTAGGTTTCGGTCCCCCCGCGTTTGCCCCGGTCTTCGACCAGCGGGAAGTCCTCATCAATGTCATACTCGTCGCCCCACTCGCGTTCGAGCAGTCGGCGGATGTAGGTCGCACCCTGTGGAATGCGGTCGTCTTCGGGCTCTAAGAGTGCGTACGTTTCTCGATTCTCAACGGCGTCGATATCGAGGCCGATGGGCATGGTGAGGCCGACGCGGCAGACCTGGTTGTCGTTCGGGAACACCCACGGGTAGGCGGTGTGGCCGGGCATGAGGCCCCACCAGAACGAAATCGACGTGTTGAGTTCCTCGAACACCTCCTTGGGGAACCGGCGGTACTCCTGGTAGGCAATGTGGTTGACCTTCGGCGAGGCGAGCAACTCGGAGGCTTTCTGTCCATCCGGCAGGTAGCTGTCGAGCACGCCGTTGGTCACGGTGCGCTGTGGGCCGTCAGCGAGAATCAAGAAGTCAGCTCCCAAACTGTCGCCGTTGGCCAGCGAAACCACATGTCGAGGGCGGTCGCTGCTGTCGGCGTCGAGAGTACTCTCAACACCCGTCACCCGGACACCGGTTCGGTACTCTGCGCCTGCGGTTTCGGCACGTTCGCGCATCCAGTCATCGAATGCGGCGCGATTGAATGTGTAGCCGAAATGGTCGTACGACGAGTCGATACCCGTACGCTTGATCGTACAGAATTCGTTCGGGCCGATGAACTCTGCACGCTCGAGGTGTTGGTAGAGGATACCGTCGTCGAACTCATCGGGGTGGATATCCATGATATCCACCCAGTAATCGAGAATCCCTGCGGCGTCGGTCGAGTCGGGACCCAGCCCCTCGCGGTCGGCCCGCGGGACACCCTTTTCGAAGACGACAGTGGAGGCTCCGTCCTCGGCGGCTGCGTGGGCCGCTGCGGTGCCAGCGGGGCCGCCGCCGACAATCGCTACGTTGACGCGTTCCATACCAGTTACCACCCCGAGTCGATATTAAAGCCCCCGAACTTCTGATCGGTCGACGATCCGAATCGTAAGCGTGGTACCGCGCTTGCCCCTACAGGAGGTATGACCGCGGACGAGCAGTTGGCGCGAGTGTTCGAACAGTGGGCCGACGACGAGGAGCCAGTAATCGATTCTCTCGAACGAATCGAACGAGTCGCCGCATTGCTCGGTGAGATTCGTGCAAGCAGGAACGTCGAAGCCGACGGATCGCGGCTCTCATGGAACACGCCTACGATGGACAACGCACCGGTTGGGATGGCGATCTCTGGGCCAGCCTATCAAGACAATCCGATCTACTATGTCAACAACGAGTTCGAATCGATCACTGGCTACGCTGAAAGCGAGGTGCTCGGTGAAAACCTTCGGCTGCTCCAAGGCGCAGAAACCGCCGAGAAACCGGTCGCAGACTTACACGAAGCAATCGATATCTGGGCTCCAGTTGTCGTCGACCTCCGGAACTACCGGGCCGACGGCACACCATTTATCAACCATCTCGCGCTCGCCCCCATCGCTGACGAAACCGGAACGATTAGCAACTGGGTCGGCATCCAACAGAACCTCTCCGAGACGGCCTAACTCGGTGTTGCCGCGAGCGCTTTGAGTTCTTGTTTTGTCGATCCCATGTGGGAAAGTGCGAGCGCCATACAGACAACCGCCCCAACAAACAACAGCGGGCTGACGAGTCCACTCGAGGCGAGCGTCGACTGGAGGATGAGATTGACAACCGGGAGCGCACCCACGGTTGCCAACAGCCCGCCAAAGACGAGTTCCTGTTGGGTCTGTTGGCTGTCGTACGTACGTTCGAGCCGCTCGCGGAGTTCGGGGTCGATCCGACAGACTCCGTCTTCGACGACGATGTTGCCAGCCTCGAATGCAGCCCGTTCGACCTCAAAACCGACACTGGAGAGTGTCCGGTTTTCGTGTGTATGAACGAACGCCGTCGATTCCCCAAGTGGTTTGAGCGGTACTGTTCGCTGGTTGAGTTCGGCCACCGAGGAGGCCTCGACGACATCGAACAGCCCCGAAAGCGTCGGTAAGCCGAGTTCCGCAGGCACCTCGAGAGAGTCAGGAAAGACAAACGCGGTCGCCACAGCGTGGTGGCCGACCGCAGCAGCGAGCTGTTCACGATCGGGTTCGTCAGGGACGAACCCAACATCAACTGTCGGATCGACCACCGTCAGTACAATCAGTTGTTCTGGCAGCACCGACAAGAGTTCATCGACCCAGTCGGCCGAGGCTGTTTCGAGTTCGGCGACGACCGGGCGAGGAAACGCCGATAGCTCGGTTCGGCCGGGACGACCCCCGGAGGCCGTTTCAGTCGCTTCGGCGTCGACGGCTTCCTGCAGACGGAGCGTTGAGAGCTCTTCGGCCAGTCGGCGGCGAACCTGTTTCGGCAACGCCGTCGGCGAGAGCAGTTGTACGTCGTACACAATGCCCTCGACGGGAGCCGGCGACATCGTTGCCGATTCGAGCGCTGATTCGACCGCGAGAAACCGCTCGGCGGCCGCATCGTATGTAGTTGACTCCCGTGTCATGGTACCAGTTCACAGTAGGGTTGAGTGAGTATTCAATATTGTGCCTCTCTGGCCGACTGTTGGGATGAGTAGCTGTGTGCGTTCCTATTAGTAAGACAACTACTTACGCTCACGAACTATACACCGAGTGAGCCGCAGACTCATGTAGGTCGAGTCGAAAGAGGAGGTATGTCGACACCAGAAATTGCTGTTTTACGACAGAAAATCCACGGACTTTCGGCCAGAGATTATGCACGTGCGCTCGGCGAGCGACTGCCCAATACTGACATTGCAGTCGGTAAAACTCCTGCCGAAGAGGCCGAACTACTCGAGGCCGTACCGATTGCGACCGGATTTTCGATGAGTACCGAGACAATCGAGTCTGCCGAGAACCTCGAGTTGTTCGGCTGTGTGTACGCCGGAGTCGGCCATCTCGACTTGGAGGCGTTCGAGGCCAACGGCACCGCAGTCACCAACGCCTCGGGCGTCCACGGCCCCAACATCTCGGAGTACGTCCTTGGGGCGATTCTCTCTCATGTTCGTGGATTCAAACAGGCCTGGCGGCAACAAGACAGAAACGAGTGGCGATCCTACCCGGCCCGCGAACTCAAAGACAGCACCGTGACAGTCGTCGGACTGGGTGCAATCGGCCAGGCGATCGTCGATCGGCTCGATCCGTTCGGCGTCGAGACTATTGGCGTTCGCTACACGCCGCAAAAAGGTGGGCCGACCGACGAAGTGCTGGGCTTCGATGAGATTCACGATGCGCTCGCTCGTACCGACTATCTGGTGTTGGCCTGTCCGCTGACCGACGAAACCGAGCGAATCATCGACAGCGAGGCGTTCCTTACGCTTCCGACCGATGCCTTCCTTGTCAACATCGCCCGAGGCGGTGTTGTCGACACAGATGATTTGGTGACCGCACTGCAGGCCAACCGGATCGCAGGCGCGGCGATCGATGTCACCGACCCTGAACCACTCCCCAATGACCACCCGCTCTGGGATTTCGATACGGTTTCGATTACCCCGCACAACGCAGGTCACACCCCCGAGTACTACGAACGACTCGCCGACATTCTGGTGAGTAACGTCGAACGGTACCGTAACGGCGAGACCGACTTCAAAAACCAGGTACTATAACTCAACCGTCTACGCTGCAGGCGGCGATTCGATATGTGAGACGTACGCGGTCACATCAGTAGTAGTTACCATACCGATGACACCCGAGTCGTCATCGACGACAGGCAGATGATGAAAGCCACGTTGAACCATCGTCTCGGCGACATCCTCAACCGAGTCGTTGGCACTCACGGTCACCACGCCGGTCGTCATATAGTCTGCCACGGTCGTTTCGGCGGCCGCGGCCTCATCGGCGATCATCTTCACGAAATCAGTGGTTGTGAGAATGCCGACCAGTTCGTTGTCCTCGTCAGTGACGACCACCGAGCTCATATCTCGGTCTAACAGTCGGCTGGCTGCTGTCGTGACGACCCTCTCCGGGGAAACTGAGACTACTGGCGATGACATCAACCGACCAACAAATACGTCTGTCATAGTTAATAATTCAGGTTCGTGTACAAAAACCTTGGTTCGGAACGCTGCTTGGACGATAGCCGACCGACGTTCGATTCGAAAAGACAACAGCCGAAAACTGAAACCGTCCGAAACCGGCCGTTAGATCCAGCCTTCTTCGACCAGCAGCTCGCCGTTCAGCAAGCTCGCGCCGGCTGCCCCGCGTATCGTGTTGTGAGCCAGACAGTTGTATTTGATACCCGAGTCCGTCTGTTCGATTCCACCGGCCGAAATCTGCATGCCGTCGGCGCGGCCGCGGTCCATCCGGGGCTGTGGGCGGTACATTTCATCTTCGCCGAAGACGTGAATGAGTTGTTCGGGCGCACTCGGCAGGTCGACGCCGGGAAACTCCCGCATGGCCTGGCGGGCCTCTTCAGGCGTTGGCTCGTCAGCAAGGTCGACGAACAGACTCTCGAGGTGTCCATCGAGCGTCGGGATTCGGTTACACGAGGCGTTAACCGTCGTTTCGTGCATGGAAAGCTCGCTGCCGTCGAAGCTTCCGAGGAGTTTGCGGGATTCGGTCTCCATTTTGGGTGCTTCGCCGCCGATGTGTGGGATGGCGTTGTCGATGATCTCCATCGAGGTCACTCCGGAGTAGCCCGCACCCGAGACGGCCTGCAGCGTGGTGACGTCAACGCGCTCGAGGCCAAACTGATCGAGTGCGGCGAGGGTGGGAACCATCGTAATCGTCGAACAGTTGGGGTTTTTGATTAGCGCGCCGTCCCAGCCGCGGTTGTCGCGCTGGACTTCGATCAGCCCGAGGTGCTCGGGGTTGATCTCGGGGATCGTTAGGGGAATATCCTCGCCCATCCGGTCGTTCGAAGAGTTCGACGAGACAACGTAGCCTTCTTCCAAGAATTTTGGTTCGACCTCACTGGCGATGCCCGACGGCAGCGATGAAAACAGCAGGTCGACATCATCGCTCACGTCGTCGGGATGCGTGCGGCCGACCTCTATTTCGGCGACCTCCTCTGGAATCTGTGTCTCGACGCGCCATTTGGCGGCCTCACGGTAGGTTTTTCCAGCAGACGATTCGCTTGCGGTGAGTGCGGCGATCTCGAAGGTCGGATGTCCCTCGAGTAGCTGAATGAATCGCTGTCCAACTGCGCCGGTCGCACCGAGAATACCAACTTGTACTGCCATTACCGTGGGGTGCAGTCTCATACACATAAGTGGGTCGGATTGCCGCTCAGATTGTCGAACAATCAGGAAGAATGTAGGTGCTGTCTGCGACTCACCTCGAAACTTGTCAGCAAAAACAGCATGTTTTAGAACATAGGTTCAGAAAAGCAAGAGCGTGGAATGTGTTTGATCATCAAATACAGGATCTGCGTTGTGAGATTGTAACTCGTCGATTAGAGAGGCCAGCGTATAGATATGCTGTGGTAGCCGAAGGCGACCAGCCAGAAGGTGTAAACCGCTCGAGACAGTACAGTCACGTTGCGTACCCTAGTCCCCGACTGAGTACTCCTCTCTGGGAGCGATGATAGCTCGGAGAACCCAGGTGCGTAATATACGGTTCCGCTGTCGACCGCAACTGACAGCCGCCCGGCACGAGGGTTTCCCGGCCGACACGGCATGCCGCCGTCAGGATGAGGTCGGACGTTAGTGTTCCGGGCGTACATTTC
>LKML01000078.1 GCA_001563795.1 Haloferacaceae archaeon B1-Br10_E2g22
GACGAGGCGTGTCGTCATCGCCGGACCGTCCCCGAACATCCCAATCGGTAGTCGGCCGACCTTGACCGTCAGCGAATCAGGTATGTGGGATTCTATTTTTTCTTTGAGTGTCTGTAGTGGTTCCTGTAGTTCCCCGTTGCCGTCGATTATTTCCGGGACCGATTTTTGGACGTCTGTGATGATATCCGGCGAGTAGGCCGCTATCGCAAACAGAACGCTCTCTGGGAGATTCCACGCAAAGTACTCGACATGATCGATCCGTCGAGCGCCGGCGTAAAGATCTCGGATGGCAGATGGCAGAGCGTGCTCAGCGGTCTCGAGTTGTCCGGCCATCGTATCGTCGACTTCGATGAGGAGAGCAGCCGGCCGATCTAACGGGCTCGGCTCCTGTGTTTGAGGCATGATTTCGATGGTCGCCTCACCGTCAGACGCTGACGCCAAGAACTCATCTAGGGAGTGTTTTGTAGCCATTAGCTACCTCCCGTGGCGGTACGGTGGTTGATTATATTGAGCGCCCGGGGCTGCGTGGATGGGTCAGCTGGGAGTGCTGACGCCCCAGACTGCCCTGGCCGCTCGGTGGCTCTGCGAGCCGTCCAAACTGACAGTTGCCGTTGGATCGACCGCTGGCAGACCAGCAACTCGACCCACGGTTGGGACGTCCGTATTGAGGTCGGTGCTCGACGCCCAGCAGTGAGTGCGTCGAGCGAATCGGTAGTTCGGTACATCGCACCTGAGTAATGCGACCAGGGATACATAGGAGATATGTGAGTCAACTATATCGCGATATTTTTTGAAATAAAGCAAAATATCTCGCCCGTACCACTCTTGTTTCCGCGTTTTTTTCGATCTCAGAACCGTCATCTTCCAGTCTTGACAAAGCCTATTTACGAGTGGGTAGACAGGGTGTTGTTGCTGGTCAGTATGCAGGTCGTGCTGCACTCGGATGCAATACAGTAAACGAACAGCATCGCGTAGAATCCGGTTGTTTATTGACGGGTACTCGCCCAGGAGTGCCCAGTGAAGACACCGTCGAGCCCTACGGACAGTGGGTGTCAGTGACGAATAGTTGTCCTCGGAATCGCCTATAGTTGTACTCGGAGTCGCCTTACCAGTTCTTGGAAGGACGATGGAAGCTCGCTGGAAGCGTGTTCAGTACCACTGTCTTAGCTCGATGCGAGTGGTGTGATGCTGGCTGTCTCGTCGCGAAGGTTGCGTCGGGTGTCCGGTAGTAGTCCGTCCAGCAGCGGTGTGGTAGCAATCTCTCGGTCGTGTAGTGTGCGTTCATTACTCGGTGTGTTTTCGGTCTGTCCGTACTGTGTTGGGCGGTCAGTTCTTGATGTGACCTCGCTTCACCCGACGTCCAGCTCCGGGCATACTCGTCGCGACAGTCGGTCCAGCAGGGATACAACAGCAGGTGGTATCAGTCGTGTACTCGGTGGGGACTGTACTTACTGTAGCCACCAGCGTTGCATCACCAACGCCGAGCGCACCGAGGGAATTCGCCCAATAAAACTCTGACGTGTCCTTATTGAGCTTCGAGCTACCCCGTGTTGTCGCCTCTAGAAGCGCCCAGTGTGTGCGCGAAACCGCGTCCAGATCACGATCAGAGCGTGGTGGGATCGGTTATCTCAAACGCACGGAAAGCGATGTTTGCTGTCGGGATAACGCCGGTGCGACGACACTCAGAAGCGTCTCGGAGACACTGAGACTATCAATCAAATGCGACACAGATCCTCGCAGCATACACCTGGTACCTGACGAGAATCCACTACGGATCAACTGTCTGTCGATGTCGTCGACCGGTGTGTCACTCCTCGGAAAGTCGCTATAGCAGCCAGGGAGACCACTCAAAGGTCGCGTCGTTGTGTCGGTCAGTATCGGGTTCAGATACGCTTCAGATCGGATTCAGTTGTCGCTTGGAACGGCTACAAAAGAGCCAGAAAGTCAGTTCAGATCTGGTTCGACCGCGGGTAGAATAGGATCTCACCTGCCCTGTATCCCGCAGCTCCCAACAGTCCCAACACCCCCTCAAACATTACTGAAGGGGACAGTGAAAGGCTTCAAAACCGGTGAGGGGCATGAAGGGTACAAATCGACGGCAAGCAGCGACTTCGGGGTACCCTTCACCGACCTATATAATACTAATATAAACCCCTCTCACCAAGACACTGTTACCAGCACTACCCACCATCCTACTGGGAAGCCCCACCACCCCGTAGCTGGCGGTGACCGCCAGCCGACCGGAACGCGACCGCAACAAAAGCAGGCCCAACAGACACACCATCCTGGAGGGCTGGCAGTCAACGACACTGACAGCCACCACAAAGAGTCTCCGTCCACCTCAAACAAAATCAAGTAGTTCCAGCTAGTCGACGAACAGCACCCAACCAGCCTACCAATCATATCGTGGTGGCGCCGACAGTGCAGTCGACCCAAGAAAAGAGATAGTCAAGTCTGTGGATGTCGAGTGTCTCACCAGCGGTAGTCCCGACCGGTCGCCTGCTAGTACGGTGAGGATGACGACACCGAAGCTTTGAGTGGCCCGGGCCGCCGGCTCGCTAAACTATAGCGATACAATACAGTATAGAAAAACAGATTTTCAACTGCACAAACAATCCACGCGAACACCGAGATCGAAATGAAAATCAAAACTGTTGATTGTCTGTCAGGACGCTGCTGTCGGAATTGACATTACTCTCAGTACCAAAATACCATACCATTCACTCAGCCGAATAGTTTGGTAGCGTGATACATTATCCGTCCTTAACAGAATCAATCTCTTGTTGTCGGTTGGAATTACTATTTGTTTGAACAACACATTCTTCTAGTTGATAGCTACGTTGATGCGATGCCACTCAAACCAACGAGTCAGCGAACAACAGTCGGATGGACGCGACGACCAAAGTCATTATGAGAGGACACACTCCAAAGCGGCCACCACTGTGTGAACGTCACCCAAACAGATTCAGAGACTCATCACCGCGGTTGTCGACACTAGTCTACCAAGCCATCCCAACGACAGTGCCTGCAGTCGACGAACATTGTTGGTACCGGGGACAGATCAACTGGTGAGACCATCACCCACCGACGTGTCGACACATCGTGGTTCCGGTGGTAGGTCACCAAATATATGAACTGATTGACTAGTACAAGATAGAAAATGAGTGGGACAACACGACACGCTCAGCGCTCATCGTCGACCGTCCATCGAGCGCGTCGACGCCCCGTTTGGTCATCGTACGGATGTCGAGCCGTTGGCTCTGCGTGTTCGTCTGTGTCCCACTCAATATCTGAGAGTGTGTCTGTGTCGAGCGCCGCCTCGAAGGCCGGAGTGGTGTAATTGAATCCGTGGCGTTTGAGATATACTGGAAGATACTGGTTCGAATACTCAACCCCAAACTCCGCTGCAAGGATCGTTTTGAGTTGGTCGGTCGTACAGGGTTGATACTCCCGGACACGCTCGCGAAAGGCCTGCAGTTGGTTCGCAGAGAGTCCTGGTGGTCGACCACCACTCGTGTCGGGTCGCAGGGCTTCTATGCCACCGTCCTCCCAGCGCTGCTTCCAGCGGTATCCCGTCGAACGACTTTTGGCCTCTCTGTCGATAGCCTCCCGTACAGAATCACCCTGATAGAGGTTTTTAATAAACCCAAGCCGTCGGAGGAGTTCGGGATCGTCGGTTTCATCCATGCGCTCGTCGAGTTCTGCTTCGGGTATCCGGCGTTCGATCTGCACTGACTCCGACTCGTCCATACCGACCTAATTCCATGATAGCTACAAAAAACTCGCGCCGTACCATACAGAAATATAAAACTCCCCAGTGATGGCAGCCAGTCGGGTACGGATACGGCTACACTCGGCTGAGCCGACAGTCGCTGGCCGGACCACTACGCTGAGCACCGGTATGAGTAGGGTTCTCAGAGCCGAGGTGTGTCTGTTTGCCGTGGAGAGAACGTGACTCGAAGAGTGATGAACACGGGGTCAAGCCTCGGGGCTTCCTGCTTCAACGACGCGCTTTGGATCCACCCACACGGGAGTAGACTGGTCGTCCAAAGCTACCGTTTGAGGATGAAATCGAGTGATCGATCGCACAGGAGTCGGTCGACCATCCGATTGGAGACTGCTCTCCACCGCCTCCAGATACGGACACTAAGAGCCGCTTGGTGGATGGGTCGTCCCCGGTAGGGGATCGATGAGTGGTGGCCGAGTTCCCACCCGGGGGAGGATTTGTCGGTTGGTGGGGTTTGCGTTCTGGTCTTGGGTCCCTCCTGGTGTGTTTTGCTCACGGCCCTCAGAGTGCTGTGTGATTGGACTATTAGTATTATATCAGTCGTGATCTGATGCCCCGAACCTGCCGCCTTCCTTCGATTTTGTAAATAGTACGTCGCAGTAGATGAAAGGCTCGAATAGCCACCTCTCACCGTGCCCTTCACACTGAAAACTAATTGTGAGTTAACGCGCGGTCACTGTGAGTTAGCGCGGTCAACTGTGACCAATGGCTAACCGGTTGATTGTGACATCTTTCTCGCCGTGAACGGGGCGAGACCTTCGGTCTCGCTTGCAGTCGGGCGTAGCCCGACGACGGCGAGGCTTCCCGACCGCAGTTGGGATATTTATGGTTTGCAGCTGCTCGCCTGTTGAGCGAACGTCCCTTGTCCACAACTAGGGTCGTGTTCTCCACGAACGTCACCAGATCGGTGATCTGGTGGCAAAGCAGAAATCAACGATTTCTGCTGTCGGAACAGGTTAACTACTGGACGTGCCACACGCCCGCTACTCCTATCCCCGGAAGACCGAAGATTCAGAGTTACCTCTTCTGCTTGATCTAACCGACGCCGAATGTTCTCTGCACCATTCGAGTCGGCGTTCATTACGGCCTCACACCCACGACAGACGTACAAGCCGCGTTCTACACGGTTGGCGTCTCTCTTTTGTTCACAACATGAACACGTCTTCGACGTGTCTCGCTCGCTCACTGCAACTACGGCGATGCCTTTGGCTTTCGCCTTGTAGGTGAGTAAGTTCGCAAAACGGTCGAACGCCCAACCGTGCAAGCCTTTGTTTCCACGGTCGCCCCAGTTGCGAACCCCACCATTTTCGTCGTCTTCACGGATACCTTCGAGATTGCCGACAGCAATTGTCCCGACACCTCGTTCAACACACTCTGAAACGATGTGTTTCGTGACGGCGTGCAAGTAGTGTGACCGACGCTTAGAACGTTTTTTGCGGAGTCTCAAGGCTTTGTTCGACCGAGATGAATTGCACTTCGCTATCTCTTTAGCAAAGTACCGTTCGTCGGTCTTGAGAGCATTCCCCGGATACAACTCCTGGTCGCCCGTGGAATACGACACGGCAGCGAAGTTCGAGATCCCAAGGTCAATCCCGGCGGTTTCGTCGCCGGAAGACTCAGCCTCGATCTCGTGCTTGCAGACGATATGGAGTCTCCATTCCAGACCGCTTTCACTTGGCGAACGTTCTCAATGGTCACATTTGGTCGGGTTTCGATCTCGCAGAGGATGAAGTCTGACCAGTGTTCTTTGAGGTTGCAGCCTTTCGAGAGACGAATCCGATTGTTCTTGCTGTCGTGTTTGAAGCCGTCTTCTTTGAACGTGACCGTGGAACGTGGGTGATCGTCACTGTTCTTGCGATACTTCGGTGGGTTTGCGCGGTCGTCCTCGTTTCGGCGTTTGGCATACCAACTGTGGAACGCTTCAGCGAGTTCTTCAATGACTCGCTGTGCTCAAAAATCGTAGATTTTTGGCATCATGAAAATCAGAGATTTTCGAACGAACTCGATTGAGAATTGAGATCGGCGTAGCGTTCGTGGTTCTTCAAGTATGCCTTGAGTGGACCATCCTCGGGGATTGTCCCGGTTTCGCTCCAGATGCGGTCGCACAGCGTGCGATGTTCCAGAGCTTTGAGGCGGCAAACTCGAGCGAGTCCAGATCACTCTGTACCTGTTGCTGGTTCCGTATGGGAGCAACATAGGTTTGAGTAACCTGAATCGCCATACATAGAGTATGTAGACAAACCTACTTAATGATGCGGATTAGCGTTGAATATCCGGCCTGCTATCGACGGTGGACTGTGGAGGAGTTGTCGGATTCACTCCCGCCGTAAACGGCGGGATTCTCTCCTCGAAGGAAGATAGAGCCACATCAATCCGCAGGCGTTGTCTCAGTGTCGTCACTGACATCCGTCGACTCACCCTCAGGCTCACCCACACGCTGAACAGGGACGGCAGCATCAAGCTGGTGGCTGTCTTGTTCCGGGAGAGTCTTACGAAGTCGACTGACAGTCGCCTGGAGATCATCGATCTCCAGTTCGATATCGCCCAGTGATCGAACGACTGTGAGCGCCCGTTCGAGTTTGGTCTGTTGCCACGACTCCTCGCGAGCCTCGTAGGTTCGAATTCCTCGCAAGAAATCGATTTTCGAGAACTCCGGCCAGTAAGGTGCACAAAAATACACCGCGGCTTCGTTGCCGTTGGCATGCCACGGCAAGAAATTCGAGGTACGTTCGTCACCACCGGTCCGAATAATGAGATCGACATCCCGGATGGGTTGCCGATACAAGTGGTCCTCGATTGTCGAGACATCAATCTCGTCGACTGAGAGCTCACCGGCGTCGACACGGTCGACGACAGCCCGGGCCGCCCGGAGCAGCTCGTTTCGACCACCGTAGGCAAGCGCAACGTTGAGCTGAAACTGACTGTAGTCGCGTGTTTGTGTTTCGGCATACGAGATTGCAGTCTGGACGCGCTCGGGAAGACGAGTGATATCACCGATGGCTCGAATACAGACACCGGTGTCGTGGACGCGATCACTGTCGGCGAGTTCGTACAGTTTCGATTCGATAATATCGAACAACGGCTCCCGTTCGTCGACCGGCCGATCGAAGTTCTCCGTCGAAAACGCATACAGCGTCAGCGCTTCGATCCCGAGTTCTTCACACCAGTTGAGCACCTGCTCGGAGGTGTTGGCACCTTCTCGGTGACCGTCGGGGGCCGCAGCACCCTGTTTGCGGGCATAGCGCCTGTTGCCGTCCTGAATGATTGCGACATGCGTCGGCCCAGAGCCGATTTCACGGCGAAGCACACGCTCATAGAGCCGTTGAAACTGGTGTGTGATCGAAGAACCCATTTATTCTGAACCTGTCTATTGTCTATTGATTCCAGAACACAGATACATCACTCTAGGGATTCGAGCGTATCGAGTCGGGAAATTCGCCAGGCAACCACGGCCGCCGACAGGGTTCCAACAACGGTTGCAATCCCAAACCCAACAACGAGAACGGCGTCGGGAACCTGGACGAGTCCCTCGAAGCCAACCAGCATCTCACCGAGTCGGTTGAGCCCCTCGGCCGCCGGCAGTGTCAAGCCCACACCGACCACTCCGCCAACGATACCCAGGGCTAATCCTTGCCCAGCGATAAACGTGATCAGTGTCCACTGAGAGAGCCCAACAGCCTGCAACGCAGCAAGCGTCGCACGCTGTTGGTAGACGACAAGCCCCAAGAGATTCGTTGTGAGTGCTAAGCCGGCAATGAACGCAAGCACAACTAGCGTGGCTGCCCCAGCCAACACGAGTGCTTGGTTTTGGACAACTGATTCGAGTTGTTCTTGATTATCACGGACGGTGAACTCCGGGTACTGCTCTTGGAGTCGTTGTTGGACGACAGCAACCTCTGCATCGTCGTCGATCGTCACTGTCACGAAGGTCGCCGCGTCGGTCTCCGTACTCCCGGTGACCGTCTGTAACTCACTTAGCGGCATAGTGATTGTTGGCGTCCCCAAAAAGCCCGAGAACGTATCAGAGATCCCAACAACCGTCACTTCGTTGTCTCGGGCACCGTCAAGGGTGCCACCAACATACAGTGTATCGCCAACCCCGACATCGAACTGTTCGGCAGTCGCAGTATCAATCAACACCTCATTGCTCAGTGGGCCGTCGTACCGGCTGTTGTTGTAGTGGCCCGCTGAACTCGGGAACGCCTCACCCTCACTAATCGAGACCGCCCCACCACTGCCAGTGACGCCAGTTCCAATGATCGTCGAAAACTCATCGCTGTCGGCACTCACATACACGGATTGGAAACCGATAGGGACTGCAGTCCGGACGCCCTCGATTTCGTTCATTTCGTTGCCGACGGTGTGTGCATCGTATAGCGTGTTCTCGAAGCCGCCACTCGCCGCCGAAATGCCGACAGCGCCACTTGAGACCCACAGATCACGGTCTGCTTGATCAAACTGCTGTTCGCCAGTTTCGAGGACCCCAGCACCAACCCCGACCAAAAGCGTCGTCGCCAAAACGGCCAAGACGATTCCAGCAATCGCTAACGTCGTCCGAAGACGGTTCCGGCTGAGTTCGGCCAGAATAATCGCCACGGTCGCCCGAAACCGCCGAGCGTATGCAACGAGCTTCACCGGCCCACCTCCGCGGCTGTGCCAACGCGACGAAGCAGTACCGCCAGATACGGCAGCGAAAGCAGTCCAATAACGCCGGCAATCACCGCTCCAGACGCCAGCACGAACGGCTCAGTCGACGCAACGGTTCCACTCGTGATTGTCTGTTGGGCGATGATGTTCGTAACCCGTATGCCACCCATCCCCAACACAACACCAATCAGCCCACCGACGAGGGTAATAAGCAGAATTTCGCTCGCCAAAAGGCGGAATCGCGTCGACCGCGAGACGCCGATAGCAGCAAGCGTCGACAGTCGACCACGGTCTGCGGCAACCGACAATCCCGTCGTCGTCATCACGAACAGTGTCCCGATGACGACCGCAATAATCCCAGCAGTAATCGACAGTGCAAGCGGCAGTTCGTCCTCGAAGACAGCCTGCGCGTTGAGTCCCTCTCGTGTCGAGACGCTCGAGCGTGGATACAGATCTGCGAGCAGTGGCTCGACCGAGGGGTCGTTCGAACTCACGACGATCTGTTCGGCCTCGTCGTTTCGGTCAGCGCCCGTAATCGCCTGCAGTTCGCTCAGTTGCATCACTACAACCGGAAACTGACTGCCAGAGGCGGTTCCGGGGTCGACGTTCGCAACGGAAAACTCACGATCAGCCGCCCCACGCGGATGTGTCACGGTGATCGAATCGTCTGTGCTCGCCGAAAGTAGTTCCGCAGCACCGTCAGACAACACCATCTCGCCGGTCCACTCGTCGGTTTCGTAGTAGGGATCACCGTCGGTCAAGCCGGTCGTCGTCACGTCGGTAATGTCGTCGAACTGTGGATAGTTAACGACGCCAACGGCAAGCACGTTCTCGGCGTCTCCGTTGGCAGTCTCCACACGAAGCGGCTGTGTTAACACTGGTGAGGCATACTCGATTGAGTCGTGTGCTGACAACTCAGCAGTCGTCGGATGCACAGAACCGAATCGAGGTGCATCCGTCTCGACGAGTGCCGAAGAACCGCCATCCGACTCTGGAGTAATCCAGTAGTCGACGTTGTCGCCGTACACCGTCGACTGGGTGGCAATCCCAACACCAATCCCGCCGACGACAACCATCAACCCAACCGCCAGAGCGACACCGACAACACTCAGCCAGGTTCGTCCAGGTGCGGTGTTGGTTGCGCGAACGTATGTTCGGCGAAGGCTCACACCAAGCAGGCCGATCAGTCGACGGCCTCGATCTCGGAGATTCATTCGTATTGAGAATCACCGTCTGGCGACGGCGAGTTGCTTGGAGAGCGCTGCTGTTGCGATGCGGTATCTACCTGGGAGGCCGACGCTGTCGACGAGTTACCGATTGTTTCGATCTCGATGATTTCGCCATCGCGCATCCGAACTAACCGATCTGCGATATCGAGAGTGGGTTCGTCATGCGAGGCAAGCACGACAGCAGTATCGAGATCCGAAACGAGTTCCCGGAATCGTGTAAGCACACGTTCACCCGTTTGGGTATCGAGTTCACCGGTCGGTTCATCAGCCACGACGAGATCCGGTTCAGTAATCAACGCGCGTGCGATTGCGACCCGCTGTTGTTCGCCACCGCTCAGTTCGGGTGGACGATGGGTGATGCGGTCTTCGAGCCCCATCGCGGTCAGCAGTTCTGTTGCGCGCTGTTGTCGCTCTTTTTTTGGTCGACCGAGTTCGACAAGCGGAAGCGCAACGTTTGCACGTGCCGAAAGCGAATCGAGGAGATGAAAATGCTGAAATACGATTCCGACGTGGTCGAGTCGGTGACGAGTTCGAGCCCGGTTCGAAAGCGAAGCCAGGTTCGTCTCGTTGAACCAGATCGTACCGCTTGTGGGGGTATCGAGGCCGGCCAACAGATGCAGCAGCGTTGATTTGCCGCTGCCGCTGGGACCAGCACAGCCGACGATTTCACCGCGAGCAATACTGAGATCGACATTCGAAAGGGCATCGACTGTTGGGGTGTCGGTACTCCGAGAGAACCACCGGCTCTGCGTTCCACCAAGCGAGTACTGGCGGCTTACAGTGTTACACTGCAAGAGGGGTTGTTGAGACTGAGTCATGAGAGTATTGTCAACAGGTTATTACTGCTCATATTAGTTTGATTCTGTGAAAACCTTTCGTATTTGTATTATATTGACTTGCTTACAGACTGTGCTCAATCAATAAACAAGGCGAGTGTCTCGGGGCTTGACCCCGAGGTATTTCACTGAAAATAAGTCAGCATAAACGACATAAATAAGTACTTTTATTTATCTGAATACATAATTTATATCTGTAAATAATGTTGGGTTTAACATCATTTCAAATCCACATGTTGTTTGTGATCAGTGGAAACGAGAAACCATACGGGTTAGCTATAAAAAGTACACTTAGTAGACCATCCAGTAAATCCGTACCCAGTAGCGTTCCCTATTGCAGGTAGAGTTGCGCAGCGGTATCGAAGCATGATTCCGGTGAGCCAGCGAACGAACCCTCAAGACAGATCGACGGTTCGTAGC
>LKML01000079.1 GCA_001563795.1 Haloferacaceae archaeon B1-Br10_E2g22
CCATGCTGGGATAGGAATAACGGCGGTGTGGCCCTGCCATCGGCCCGTCATACCGACGAGTCGCAAACCAGCAAATATCCCAACCCAGCGGTGCGGTGCCGTGGGAAGCCTCGCCGTCGTCGGGCGTCGCCCGACTGCCTGAGGAATCTTCGATCCCTCTCCGTTCACCGCGAGGAGGAGGTCACGGTAGCCGACCGCACAACCGAATTCCTTTACATACTCCCCGGCTATGAAGCTACAATGACGAAACGACACGTCTCGTTGCCCCCGGATGCAGCCGTGGGGGTTCGAGGGTTTATCGAGTCGGTCGACGAACGGCTGTCCTCGGATGAAGACACCTGTGATGTCGTCGAAGACGTGCTTGTTGATCTGTTCGGTGACCGCCAGGACTACGAAGCCTGGCAGGCCGGCCAGTCGGTCTCGCCGGCGACTCGCATGCGCCTGCAGGGGTACAACCCATGTAATGCCACTGTCGAGGCCGAATACTATGCCGAAAAGGACGAATCGAAGTTCAAACGGTCAAAACACCTCCAGTGGCTCTGGCGGCAGTTCGATGCCACGCCGATGGCCGACAACGTCGAGTTCGCCCTCCAGTTCCGCCGGATGCTCGCTGACCATCTTTTCGAGGAGTGCGGAGAGAACTGTCGGTTTTTCAAAGGAATCACGTTCACCTACGGCCACAACCTCTCGATCGGTGACAACACCGTCGTCCACGACGATGTCCATCTCGACGACCGCGGGAGACTCACTATCGGCAACCGCGTCTCGGTTTCCGATGGCGTCCATCTCTACAGCCACGACCACGATGTCGTCGATCAGACCTCCGTTCGCAACTACCATACGGTCGTCGAGGACAACGCCCGCATCACCTACGATGCGATGGTTCGGGCAGGCTGTCGGATCGGCGAAAACTCGATTGTCGGTGCGCGTGCGGTCGTCCAGGGTGATGTTCCGGCCCACCACATCGTCGTCGGCATGCCCGCCAAAAGCGTCAACATAAAACCCGGCTGGGAATCGAGTGCCGACCCACTCGGGGATGGCCGACTCCAGCGCAACCAAACGAAAAGAGAACTCGAGTACGAACTCGATGACGACCTCGAGATCTACGACGAGTTCCAGCGGACGCTGTCGCCACCAGATAGCCCGCCCACAGACATCCCGACCGAACCTGAACCGGACGCCGAATAGCCATTTTGTTGTGTCCAACGCTATCGCCATCAACGTCGCTGCTAACACCAACCTACCGGGGTTTCGTGGGCCAATTTACCCCGACGGCAGATTCGTCTATCTTCCGATTCCCGAACGCAAGCCGACTACCGAAACTGTTCCGACGTACGACGACCTGCTTGCGGAACTCGGTGCACTGCCGTTTGCGGTCAGCGATGAGATCCGCCGGCTCCCTGTTCATCTCGACCCCGAGTTTGCCGGCTATCCCACCTGTTCGCAGTACACCTACGGCGATGACCACGGCCTGAAAGCCGGTCGGCTCAGTGATCTCGAGGCTGGCGATTCGCTCTATTTTTATGCCACACTCACATGCCACGAGCCGCCTGCGGGCCTCGAGACTGACTCGCCGCTCGAGTGGATCACCCCCGAGTGGGGAGCCTACATTATTGGCGAGTTTCGCATCGATCACGTCTACGATACTGACGCCTGTGCGGAACTGACCCCGGAGGCCCGCCAGCCGGTCGCTAGCAACGCCCACTGCAAGCGCGATCCGTTCGACCCAAAAGTGCTTGTGGTCGGCACCGACGATTCGCGGCTGTTCGATCGGGCGGTTCCACTGAGTTCACCCGAAAGCGGTGTGCGTGCCAACCGGATCGTCACCGAACTCTCGAACGATTCCGGCAAGGGGCCGTGGTGGCGCCGACCGCTCTGGTTCGACACCGAATCAACCGACCGGCTCCGAGCAATCATTGCCGGTAGGCGCTCGATCTGACACCACGATTATGTCACTGCTGGTCGAACAACCCGTATGGAACTCGACACACTACCGCAGGGAGGATCCCGCGATGGCTGATGGGCTCTTGGAGCGTCCGCTTGTACCAATCGTAGACGAAGCAGATGCCGAATCAACGTATGCCGCACTCCTTGAGCAGACGGCCCCAGAGGCGACCCAGCCCGTGGTGATACACGTCCGTACCGACACCAACGGCCAGCATGGGGCGGCCGCCCTCGAGCGGTTCGAATCGCTGGCCGCAGCCGACCGAATGGCTCTCGAGACGAACACATACACCGGCGACGACATAACCGAGACGATTATCGATGCCGCAACCGCCGTCGAGGCCTCTGCGATCGTCTTTTGTTCACGCGGTGGCAGTGGGTGGTTCGATCTGCTTGCCGGCGGCGTCCGGAGTTCGCTGATGGCCAAAAGCCAGCGGCCGGTCGTGCTGTTGCCGACCGACGTCGGCTGAGGCTACTTCGAGTTGCTGATCGGTGGGCCACTCAACGACCCCTCATATTTGAGTCGCAAATACAGGTAGGCAAAAAAGACGATCGGCGGCAACAGCAGGACGCCACCTGCCCAGCCAGTCGCGGCGATAACGGATTTGTTTCGACCGAGTGCATCGCGGAACACCCAGACGGCAACGCCAATCGTGATCAGATAAATAACGATCAAAATCGGTTGCTCGACGAACGCCGATGTGAGTAGTGGAGTGCCGAAGGCTGCGTGTATCATACTGGTTCGTGTTCGCTGGGCCGAATGAACCCACCGATTTGGCCAGTTCCGTTATCGCCAGGGCTGGGATTCTTCGGTGATCTCACCGGCCAACGAGCGTTTCATCCCCTCGCGTGGGGCCTCGAGGTTCGCCAGCGCCCACATGAGTTTTACTTTTGCCGTCCCTGGCAGCGTATCGCCGGTCTCGACAACGCCCGCATCCAGCAGATCTCTGCCCGTATCGTAGACGCGATCACAGACTCGGCCTTCGAGACACTGGCTGGTCATCGCGACGACCGCACCGTTTTCGACCAACGTCTCAATTCGCGGAATGAGATCGGTATGAACGTGGCCCAATCCGGTGCCTTCGATAACGACGCCGGCTTTCTCCTCGAGATACTCCCAGGCGGCCAGATCCATACCGGGTGTGAATTTGACGAGTTCGACGCCGGCCTCGAGATCATCGTCGAGCGCCAACTCGACGGTGCCGCGTTCGGTGTACGCACGACGGAACGAGATGGCGTCTGTGGCGACCGCACCGTCTTTGCCCTCCTCGGCGGCGGCCTCGTAGTCGACCGTGCCCAGTGGCTTGTTGCCGACCGTCTCGAAAGCATCCCGGCGTGAGGTGTGGTTTTTCCGGACGCGTGTCCCGCGATGGAGTGCGCATGTGGTGTCGCTGGCTTCGGCGTGCATACAGACCAGTACTTCCGCACAGTCGGATTTGGCGGCTTCGACCGCCGAGACGGCGTTCATCACGTTATCCGAAGAGGGTCGGTCGGCCGACCGCTGGCTGCCCGTAAAGACGATTGGAACCGGGGTATCCAGCATGAACGAAAGCACCGAGGCCGAATACTGCATCGTGTCGGTGCCGTGCATGACGACAACGCCGTCTGCGCCTGCTTCGATTTCTTCGTAGACCGCGCGGGCGAGTCGCTGCCAGATTGAGATGTCCATGTTTTCGCTGAGGATGTTGGCGACGACACGGCCCCGGTAGTTGGCTCGCCCAGCGAGTTCGGGAACCGCACGCAGAACGTCTTTGGCGGTAAACTGGGCGGTGACCGCACCGGTTCGGTAATCAACGGTCGAGGCGATTGTCCCGCCGGTCGAAAGCAGCGAGATTGTCGGCAGGTCGTCGTCGAACTCGATTTCTGAGACGCGTTGGTCGTCGGTCTCATTGCTATCGCCGGACTGTGTCTGGCTGTCCGTGGAACTTTGTTCTATACTGTCGCCAACGTCGTACACGTCGGTCTCGAGGAGTTCAACAGTCGCCTCCTCACGGTCGATGCCGATGTTGTAGCCGCCATCGAGTTTCACCACGAGATACTCGGGCGTCGACGAAGGCATGAGCACACCCTCGTTTTCGACGCCGCCGTGAGTAAGTCGGATGCGGTCGCCTGGATTCATATCGCAGGGTTGCCCATCGGCCGACTTGAAACCACCCTTTCGCGCCGACTCGCGGCACAACAGCCAAACGCCCCGACAACAATACCTGTGATATGGGACGCTCCGAGGAAACAGTCGTCGACGGGATAGAACACGAACACGATGTCGGTGAGTCGCCCCCCACAGAGACTGACGACTCCGAGAGCCGACTGAGCGGGTTGTTCTCGCTGAAAGCCTTTGTGCTGTCGGCCATCGGCATCGCCGTTGGTGTCGGCATCGGCGGTGCGATCCCGATTGTCGGAACGGTTGGCTCGCTCGCGGGGCTCTTCGTTGCGACCTTCTTGACGGGTTTGGTCACCAGCCAGCGGCGCTATCTCGAGACCGCACTCGCAGGCGGCAGTATCGTCGGGCTGAGTTTTGCGGTGAGCCTCTTGACGACCGGCGTACTCCCCGTTGGTATGCAGTTTTTCCGAGACTACGGCCTCCTGTTCGGCGGCGTCGGTGTCGCTTTAGGCGCTGGCCTCGGCGTTGTCGGCCACTACTTCGGCCGCGATCTCCGCAACGGGCTCACCGAAGCAGTCTAACGAATGTCCCATCGCTCGCCGTCGAACGCGATAATGTTGGCCCGCTCGAGCCGCGAAAGCGCCTTGCGGATCACATCTGGTGGTGCCGTTAGCTGCTCTGCGATCTCGTCAGTCTGACCCGTTGTTTCGGCTATCGCTGCCAGTATTTTCGCATAAAAGTGTCCGTCAGCGTCAATTCCTGTTTTGTTAGTGAGTTCCTCGAGCGTTTCGGTCAGCCGACCGTGAACCCACCGCTGGGCCAACGAGAGTTCACCGTCGAGCGACTGCAGCCGCCCGAACTCGGCGGCCAACGCTTCAATCTCCGACTGTTGGCCGGTCTCGAGTCCGCTGCCGTTTGTGGCCGCCTCGTCCAAAGACAGATGCGGACACCGCCCCGACATATCAAGCGTCGAACTGGCCGGATAGGCGCTTTTGGCACCAAAGCTGTGCGGCGAGACGTCTACTTCCAATCGGAGACTCCGGGTGATATGGAAGTATTTGCGTCGCTGATCGTCAGTGCGGCTTTCGATTAGTCCTGCGTCCTCCAACTTTCGGAGGTGATCAATGACGGCTTTGGGGCTGACACCGAGATACTCGCTGATCTCGGTGACATAACAGGGTTTCTGTGAGAGCAACCGAAGAATGCGTCGACGGTTCTCGTTGCCGAGCAGATCCAAGAGTACCGCCGAATCCATACCCGAGGTTACGCCAGCGCGAATAAAACGTTGTCTACCGTCGGGGTGTTTCGGTTCCCCTCAGTCAGCCTCGAGTCGGTCGAACTGAACGGCCGCCAGCACGACCACGCCGACCGACAGCCCGGCGGTCACCACTGGCAAGAACAGTCCCGGTTCATAGCGCAAGGGAGGATGATAGCCAAAGCCATAGTCGACAACATCGTTTATCAGCAGTGCGACAAGCGAGACGGCGAGTGCGCCGCGCGTCGTCCGGCCATAGTGGAGTATGCCGAACGCCAAGACGACGAACAACAGGTGGGTGCCGATAATGAACCAGTAGTCGTAGAGTGCCTCACCACCAAGCCCAACATACAGGTCGGCTCGCCGGTTGAGCGCAATAGCAGTCCACAGTCCGTATTTGACGAGCCAGACGAACGCAAGCGTATGGAGATACGCCAGCGGACGATTGGCTGGGGCTTTGCTGAGCGGTTTGCCGAGGTTCGGAAGCAGCGTCGCAAGCGAGAGCATCGCCAACGCGAGTGCGGTCGGCGAATCCGCATACAGCGGCCACACCAGCGTGGGAACGTCGGGCATCGTCTCGACATAAAACCGAACGCCGACGAGAAACGCCGTTGCGGTGACAACGAGCAGCCCAACCAAACTCGGCCCGTCTGATAGATACGACTCGGCGTGCTGCTGTGGAACCGGCCGACGAAGCGTCGGTTGGCTGTCTCTTGGAGGTGTTGTGTCCTGGTCGCCTCCCATCGGCGGCTGTTTGTTCCGGTGGCTCAAACCTGTTTGGAACGCTGTATCAACGCTCCCAACACTGACTAGCGGTCGTCTGAACGCTGTGCAGACGCCTCGCGTGCCTCGCTGAGTGCCTCGAGAAACTCTGTTGGCGGGGTTTTGACATCGAATCGTTCGACAGCCCACGACGTGCGAATCTCGAGTTGTGGCAACCCCGAGCCTGATCGGTCTGTCACAACGGACTCGACGTTTTCAAGCGAGATTTCTTGAACCCGGACATCGAAAAACCCCGAGTAGACGACCAACAGTCGCTCGGACGTGACGACCAACCGTGTATCACGTCTCAGAATCCTGTCCGTTGTTTGCAACCCGAGGACGAACCGTTCGTCGTCTTTCAGCGACTCGCTGATCGCTGTCTGAATTGTCGGGTGACACGCTGTCAGTTCGGGTCTGTATCGACGTTCCATACGGTCTGTTATCAGGACTACACGGGCTGGCTGTAATAACAGTCCGCGTTGTTGGAGACTGGCCGACTCAATGAACAAAAGGTAATTACGCGGGGCGGCGACATCCACCCATGCGAGGCGCGCTTATCATACTCGACGGCTGGGGACTCGGCGACCACGACCATCTCGATGCCGTGCGTGCGGCCGAGACTCCGAACTTCGATAGACTCCGCGAGACTGGAGCCTTCAGCACCCTCCAGAGCCACAGTCGCGCGGTTGGACTGCCTGAGGGCCAGATGGGCAACAGCGAGGTCGGCCATCTCAACATCGGCGCAGGCCGGGTTGTCAAACAGTCGTATACGCGAATCGCCGACTCCATCGACGACGGCAGTTTCAGAGACAACGAGGCGATCAACGGTGCTATCGAGTACGCCACCGACCACGACGGCCGACTCCACTTGATGGGGCTTGTCAGCGACGGCGGCGTCCACTCGGATATCAGCCATCTCGAGGCGCTTGTCGAACTCGCCGGCGACCGCGACATCGAGGCGGTCACCCACGCCTTTACCGATGGTCGGGATACGGCCCCGAAATCCGGCGCGGGCCATCTCGCCGACGTCGCTGAGTTGGTCGAAGCCCACGGAACCGGCGACATTGCAACCGTCTCGGGGCGATACCACGCGATGGATCGGGACGAAAACTGGGAGCGAACCCATCGGGCCTACCGCGCGATTGTCGAACGCGATGCCGACTACACCGCCGAGACTGCCGTTGAGGCGGTCAAAGCGGGCTACGAACGCGGCGAGACTGACGAGTTTGTCGAACCAACGCTCATCGAAGACCAACCAGCACTCGAGACCGGCGATGCGGTGATTTTCATCAACTTCCGCGCCGACCGCGCCCGCCAGTTGGTTCGAATGTTGGCGGATCTCGAGCCAGTCTGGGAGATCGACACCCAGCCCCCGGAGATCCAGTTGACGACGCTGACCCAGTACGACAAAACGTTCGACCTGCCGGTGGCCTACCCACCCCACCAGCCCGAAAACACCCTCGGCGAAGTCGTCTCGGATGCCGGACTCACGCAACTCCGATTGGCTGAGTCCGAAAAGTATGCACACGTTACGTACTTCCTTAACGGCGGCCAAGAGGTCAAATTCGAGGGCGAACGCCGCGAGATCGTCAAAAGCCCCGACGTACCGACCTACGATCTCCAACCGGAGATGAACGCTCCGAAAGTCACAGACACCGCTATCTCGGTGCTCGAATCCGACAATCCTGACCTGTTGGTGATCAACTACGCGAATCCGGATATGGTTGGTCACACTGGCGACTATCAGGCCGCGATTGTGGCCGTCGAAGCCGTCGACGAACAGTTGGGTCGGCTTGTCGAAGCCATCCAGACCGCAGGCGGCCAGGTGCTGATCACGGCCGACCACGGCAACGCCGACGACATGGGCACTGCTGACGACCCTCACACCGCCCACACGTTTAACCCGGTGCCAGTACTCTATCTCACCCCGGAGGGAGACAACGGTGGCCGCAGCCTCCGCGAGGGTGGTGCGCTTTGTGATCTGGCTCCAAGCCTGCTCGAGTTGATGGATCTCGACCAGCCCGCCGAGATGACCGGCGAGTCGCTACTGGAGTAGCCTCACTGCCAGACCTGGCATGTCGGTTTGGCGGTGGGCTCTCTTGGGAACCCAACTCTCTTGGCCGGCCTGCGTTCTCATCTGCTGAGAACTCCCACTATGGTTTAGTGGTTGGTTTCAGGACACTATACATAATGAGCAGGGAGCCTTCGGCTCAGGAGTCTCCACACAACGACCGCTCGCCGCCCGCCGGAGTCTCGCGGGAGAAGCTGACTGTGCTGTACGTCGACGGCGACACTCAGCGACGCGAAGCCGAGACCGGACGGCTCGCAGAGAGGCTGGATGTGGCCGACGTTCGCGGAGTCGAAACCGGCGAAGCGTTGTTGGCATCGCTGCCGACGGCCGACTGTGTGGTGAGTCGCTACGAACTACCCGATACTGATGGAATTTCACTCTGTGAGCGCGTTCGTGATCGCACGCTTGGGATTCCGTTCGTGCTGGTGGTCGAAGACGGCTCCGAGCAACTGGCCAGCAAGGCAACTGCTGCGGGCGTTAGCGAGTACGTTCCGGCAGATGGCCCCTCCCCAGCACGGCTGTTGGATCGTCTGACAGACCTCGTAGCTGACCGCCAGCGGCTGCCGACTCGAGCGGGTCTTGGTAACGCTGTCGAGCATGCGGCCGATGCGATCTTGATCACCGACACTGAAGGGACGATCAAGTACGTCAACCCGGCTTTTGAGGAACTCACTGGTTTTTCGCAGTCCGAAGCCATCGGGCGAACGCCACGGATTCTCAAATCCGGCCAGCAGGACGACACCTACTATCAGGAGCTGTGGGATGCAATCCTCAACGGCACGGTGTGGGAAGAACAAGTGATCAACGAAACGAAAACAGGCCAACAGTACGTCGCCCATCAGATCATCACACCGGTCACCGACGCTGCGGGAAACATCGAGCAGTTTGTCGGTATCCAGCGGGATGTCACACGGCGGCGCACCCTCGAAGACCAACTCGAGCGGTCGGCCAAAACCCTCGAGCGACTCCACGAAGGCATCGCCGAGGAAGCGACTGATCTGCAGTCGAAAATTCAGTCGGTACTCGAAGTTGGCACAACCAATCTCGAGTATCAACTGGGGTATGTCACTCGCATCATCGACGACACCCAGCAGATTATCGCCGCCGTCGGCGACCATGAGGCAATCCAGCCCGGTGTGAGCGACCCTCTTGAGCGAACCTACTGCCGACGAACAATCGAAGGCGACGAGCCGACGGTTGTGGCCGACGCCCTCGAAGAAGAATGGGACGACGACCCGGCGTTCGAACACTTCGGGTTACGGTGTTACGTTGGTGCGCGGATCACTGTCGACGGCGAACTGTTCGGGACGCTCTGTTTTGGTGGTGAGGAACCCCAACAGCGGCTGGTCTTGGAGGCCGAACAGTCGACGGTCACGGCACTTGCTACGTGGCTCGGCTACGAACTCGAACGCCACGGCTACGAAGCACGACTCGAACGGCAGAACACACAACTCGAGCAGTTCGCAAGTGTCGCCAGTCATGACCTTCGGAACCCGCTCAACGTCGCCTCAGGACATCTGGATCTCGCACAGCAGACGGGGGCAGACGAACACTTCGAGACCGTTAGGAAAAATCACGACCGGATGGAATCGATCATCGAAGATGTGCTCGTACTCGCCCGTGAGGGAACGTTTGTCGAAACGACTGTGGCAGTTTCTCTCGAGGCGATTGCAACCGACTGCTGGGAGAGCGTCGAGACCGGCGAGGCGACACTGGTCGTCGAGGCCTCGGACACACTCCAGGCGGACGCAAACAAACTCCGACATGTCTTCGAGAACCTCTTTCGCAATAGCATCGAACACGGAGACGAGAGTGTGACTGTCGAAGTCGGCACCACCGACAGTGGGTTTTACGTCGCCGACGACGGCCCTGGAATCGCCGACGCCGAACGCCAGGAGGTGTTCGAACACGGCTACTCCGGCAGCGACGGCACCGGCTTCGGGTTGGCGATCGTCGATTCAATCGCCAAAGCCCACGGCTGGACGATCAATCTCACAGAGAGTCACGCTGGCGGCGCGCGCTTTACGTTCTGCACTGACGACACACTCGAGGACGATACCTCCGCAGCCACCGCCATCGAGCGGCTCTTGTCGCTGTAATCGCTCTACTGCTGGTCGTCTCAGCAGTTACAAGGTGGAGCCTCCGGCCTCAAGTCGTGCGGGACCGGAGGTTCCGCTGACCATTCGAACGGGCGCTCCACGCCCGTGAGAAGAGAGCGAACGTAGTGAGCGGGTAGGCCGGGGAGGACAGAGAGGGATCGGAGATCCCTCAGGCAGTCGGCCGTAGGCCGACGACAGCGCGGCGCTTGCGCCGCGGGCCGTGCGAACGGGCACTTTGTGCCCGTGAGCAGAAACCGACATACTACGACACCACCACTATACGACAGCCAATTGACTCCCCAAAGTATAAGAAGCGTCTTCTCGTAATCTGAAATATAGAAATCCGGCGTACCGTACCCGTCAAACTTGACGTTCCTGACGAGCGGCGCGAAGACTTCCACAAATCTGCTCAACAGTTTCTCTACTGCGCCAATCGTGCCGCAGAGTTCTGTTGGGATAATACAGACTA
>LKML01000080.1 GCA_001563795.1 Haloferacaceae archaeon B1-Br10_E2g22
ACCCGCGAATAACGCTTTGTCAACGGTTACCATTATATGCGTCCACTCCATCAGCAACAGTCGTGATTCAGAGCACAAACACGCGTATCGAAGGCAGAATCGTGTACGATTGTCCAGCTAGCGGACTCGTCTGTAGACAGGAGGAACGTAGATGAGCATTCTCCTCGAGGTCAGCACGGCCGACATCGAGGCACTCGCAACAGGGATGAACCTGATGTGGGCGCTGACCGTGACGTTCCTGATCTTTTTCATGCACGCTGGCTTCGCCATGCTGGAGGCCGGCCAAGTTCGTTCGAAAAACGTCGCCAACCAGCTCACGAAAAACATGCTGACCTGGGCGGTCGGCATTGGGGTGTTCTTTGTCGTTGGTATGGGCGTCTCCAATAACGTCGGGTCGCTGTTAGGTGGCGGTGAGACGTCCCCACTGACGATGTTCGGCGGCGAATCCTTTGACTGGGCGATGTGGCTATTCAGTGCGGTGTTCGCAATGACTGCCGCGACCATCGTCTCGGGTGCAGTCGCCGGCCGCGCGAAGCTTCGTGCATACGTCGGCTACACCTTCGTGTTGGCAGCCGTCATCTACCCGGTTGTCGCAGCAATGGTCTGGTATGCTCCTGGCGGCGAACCGATTCTCGCAAGCCTCGGATTCGCTGACTTCGCTGGTGGCATGGTCGTCCACGGTGTCGGTGGTGTCGCCGGCCTGACGGCCGCTTACATCCTCGGCTCACGAATCGACAAATACAACGCTGACGGCTCGGCCAACGTCATTCCCGGCCACTCGATGACGTTCGCCGTGCTTGGAACGCTTATTCTGTGTTTCGGCTGGTTCGGCTTCAACGTCGGCACAGCTGCCACTGTTGTTAATTTCGACGGTGCAGCCGAAGCCGGCTCAGTCGTTGCACTCGGTGACTTCGCCTATGTCGGCAGCGTCGCTATCGTGACAGCTCTGGGAATGGGCCTGGGTGCAATCGGTGCGGCTGTGGCGTCGCTTTATTTCAACGGCAAAGTAGACACTCTGTACGTGGCAAACGGTATGCTGGCCGGTCTCGTCGGCGTTACTGGCCCGACAGACCTCATCACGCCAATGGGTGCGATTGCCATTGGGTTCCTCGCTGGCGCACAGCTTCCGCTTGTGTTCCGCTTTGTCGAGCAGCGACTCAAAATCGACGACGTCTGTGCGGTGTTCCCGGTTCACGGCTCCGCAGGGATGCTCGGGTTGATCATCTACCCGCTGTGGTCGATTGAGGGCACCGCGATCGGTGGCGGCATCATCGGCGGCGGCATTCTCTCGATTGAAGCAGGCGCGTTCGTCCCACAGATCATTGGTGTCGCAGTAATCACCATCTGGACGGTTGCAGCGACCGCAGCCGTCTGGGGCGCATTCAAAGCGATCGGCGAAGCACGCGTTACACCCGAACACGAACAGGACGGCCTCGACATCGCCGAACACGGCGTCCAAACCTACCCTGAGTTCGGCACTGACCGAATCGCAACCGACGGCGGCGACGGTATGAGCGCCGAGGAGTTCGAAATCCGAACCGACGGCGGCACAGAGATTCGAACCGACGGCGGCGAAGACGACCCAGAGCTCAAAATGATCATCTCGGTGATCCGCCCCGAAAAACTCGGCGCGGTCAAAAAAGCGCTTGCTGAAGTTGGCGCACCCTCGCTGACAGTCACGAACGTCTCGGGCCGCGGCAGCCAGCCCGCCAAGAAAGGCAGCTGGCGCGGCGAAGAATACACCGTCGATCTCCACCAGAAAGTCAAAATCGAGTGCGTTGTCGCCGACATTCCACATGAAGACGTTGTTGCGGCGATCCGTGATGCGGCCAACACTGGCGAACCAGGCGACGGGAAGATCTTCGTGATGGATGTCGAAAACGCAGTACAAGTCCGCACCGGTAGCGACGGCACGGAGGCAGTCTAACAACCTACCACTCTCGGTGGGCAGCTACTCGTACCAAGCCGAGTCTCGCCCACAACTGACCGTCACCACACTCCGGCAGACCATAGTCGTCTGCCAGCTCTTTTTTGCAGTTGTTATGAAACAAGTCCAATCGCCAGCAGTACGGCGACTTATATCGGTGTGGCTAATAAAGCCATAGCAACGATGGCTTACACCTACACCGGGTCGGTACACACCGAACTGTTGGCGTCGTATGCGGACGACGACCCACGGTTTCGAACCCACGACTCGCCGAACTTTCCGGAACGCGATACAGTCATTCGAGAGACACAACTGCTCCGTAAACTCTTTTTTCCGGGCTGTTGGAACGCCCCTGAGATCGTCGAAGACGAAACCGCACTCCATGAGATGATAGAAGAACTCGGCGATCAGTTCTGCCGCGGCATCGAACCGTACGCTCCCGAGTGTCTCTCGAGGCCCGTTGATGCAGTGCTCAACAAACTGCCGACGATCCGCCGGCAGCTCAAACAGGACGCCGAAGCCGCCTATAAGGGCGATCCCGCCGCGACGAGCTATGTCGAAGTCATCCGGTCGTATCCTGGCGTGCATGCAATGATGATCCATCGGGTGGCTCACGTGCTCTATGAGTACTCTCAGCCGGCGTATGCTCGTGAGTTGGCCGAAGCAGCCAAAACCGTCACTGGGATCGACATCCATCCTGGCGCGACAGTCGGCGAGTACGTCTTTATCGACCACGGCAGTGGCGTCGTCATCGGCGAAACAGCCACGATTGGCGATTGGGTTCGGCTGTATCAGGAAGTTACCCTTGGGGCACTCCACTTCGAGGAGGCCGAAGACGACGAACAGATGCTAAAGAAAGGATACAAACGCCATCCGGATATCGGCGATAACGTCGTTATCGGGGCCGGAGCCAAGATTCTCGGGCCGATTTCGATCGGTGATCACGTCTCGATCGAAGCCAACGCCTGGGTGACCGACGACGTTCCTGCCCACACGAACGTCTTTATCAAACACCCCGAACAGACCAGAAAGCCGGACACGAAACACAACGGCTGAGCCGATAGGACGCTGCAGTCTACCCGACAGTCCGCAGTTTCCAGCAGGCAGTGTTTGCAGTACAGTTCAGTGCTGTTACAGTCGACCCGAGGCCACCAGCCGCCGGCGAGACGGTGACACACCGGCGACTTTTGCCGTAACTGACGTGCATAAATGGTTGTATGAATATGCATACTATACATGACTGAGGGTTTCAACACGCGGAGTCTGCATGCTGGAGCCGACCCAGACCCCGCGACAGGTGCCCGAGCCCCACCGATCTATCAGACGACCTCCTACGTGTTCGATGATGCCGACAGCGCGGCCGACCTCTATGCGCTCTGCGAGGAAGGCGACGTCTATTCGCGCGTTTCGAATCCGACCGTCCGCCAACTCGAGGCCCGCCTGACGGCTCTCGAGGGCGGCGTCGGTGCGGTTGCTACGGCCGCCGGGATGGCTGCGCTCGATTCAGCGACCACGATCTTGGCCCAATCGGGCGACAACATCGTCGCCAGCAGCGATATGTACGGTGGCACCGGCACCTACCTCTCGAAACTCGCCCCCCGTCGCGGTATCGAAACTCGCACCGTCGAGACCCTCGAGTACGACGCTTACGCCGAAGCGATTGACGACGACACCGCCTTCGTCCACGTCGAGACGCTCGCCAACCCGTCGCTTGTCACCCCGGATTTCGAACGACTCGCAGCGATTGCCCACGACCACGCCGTCCCGCTGGTCGTCGACAACACCTTTGGAACGCCGTATCTGTGTCGACCGCTCGAGCACGGCGCGGACATCGTCTGGGAATCAACCACGAAATGGATCCACGGCTCTGGAACCACCGTCGGCGGGGTTTTGATCGACGGCGGCACCTTCCCGTGGGATCATCCCGACGCCGACTACCCTGAGCTGTCGGGAAAAAACCCTGCCTGGGGGTTCGATTTCGCCGAACGCTTCGGCGAGCGCGCTTTTATATTGGCCGCCCGTCACCGCGCAGTTCGCGCACTCGGCAACCAGCAAGGGCCGTTCGATGCCTGGCAGACGATCCAGGGCATAGAGACCCTCCCGCTGCGGATGGAACGCCACTGCGAGAACGCTCGGAGCGTCGCCGAGTTCCTCGATGACGACCCGCGCGTTGGGTGGGTGACGTATCCGGGGTTCGAGGAACATCCGACTCACGATAACGCCACCACGTATCTGGACGACTACGGCGGGATGGTCACGTTTGGCCTCGAGGGCGGCTTCGAGCCCGCAAAGGCCTTTTGTGAGAACGTCCAACTCACCAGCTTCCTCGCCAACATTGGCGATGCGAAAACACTCGTGATTCATCCAGCCTCAACAACTCACGCCCAACTCAGTGCTGACGAACAGCGTGCTGCCGGGGTTGCACCGGATATGCTTCGGCTCTCGGTGGGAATCGAAAACAGTCAAGACATCATCGCCGATCTGGATGCTGGATTGGCTGCCGCAACAAACCAGCAGTAACATATGCCGCAGACCCAACAGGAAACTAACAATGAGCGCGACTGACGTCGACCGCGGAGCCGTTGATCTCGGGGAGTTCCGCTTCGAGTGCGGCGAGCGCGTCGAAGACCTCACTATTGCCTACGAGGCCTACGGCGAGTTCGACGGCGACAACGCCGTGTTGGTCTGTCATGCACTGACGGGTTCGCAAAACGTCGCCAGCTACAACACTCCCGGCACTGCGGGCCAAGCCCGCGCGTGGTGGGGTGATATCGTCGGCCCCGGCAAGGCCATCGACACAACCGAATACTACGTCGTCTGTGCAAACGTGCCAGGCTCCTGTTATGGTTCTTCGGGACCCTCCTCGATGAACCCCGAGACGGGCGAGCCGTGGGGCCCGGAGTTTCCGCCGGTCACCATCGGCGACTGGACTCGCGCGCAGCGCCGACTGCTTGATTATCTGGGTGTTGGACGGCTCAGACTCGTCGTTGGCGGCAGCGTCGGCGGCATGAACGTCTTGGAGTGGGCCAAACAGTATCCCGACGACGCCGAACTCATCGCACCTATCGCAGCGGCCGATAAACTCGATCCCCAATGTCTGGGTTTGGATGCCATCGCTCGCCGGGCGATCCGCAGTGACCCAAACTGGAACGGCGGCGAGTACTACGGCACCGACGGCCAAGACGATAGCCCACCTCGCCAGGGGCTGGCTATCGCCAGACAGCTCGGACACCTCATGTATCTCTCGAAAGCCTCGATGGATCGCAAGTTCGGCCGACGCTCGGCAGGCCGCGACAGCGGTATCGAGGGCAGCGAAGCACTGTTCCCACCCGATAAGGCGGGTGCGTTTTTCCCGTACCGAGAGGTCGAATCCTACCTGGATTACAACGCCGAGAAGTTCATCGACCGCTTCGATGCCAACAGTTATCTGTATCTCACGCGGGCGATGGACGACTACGACCTGGCCGAAGGGTATGGGACACCCGACCGCGCCATCTCGGCGTTCGAAGGCGAGGTGCTTTTGATCTCCTTTAGCGGCGATTGGCACTTTACAGTCGAACAGAGCGAACATCTCGCCGAGGCCTTCCGGTCGGCCGACGTGCCCGTTGCCCACCACGTCGTCGAATCAGACCACGGCCACGATGCCTTCCTCGTTGAGCCCGAAAACGTTGCCCCACCTGTCGCCGACTTCCTTGCCAGTGGCATTGCGGGACGAGCGGTCACCGACACCGCAGACGACGACACTGACGACGAGACGGATTTCGCGCCCGTCCACACCAGCCTGTTTTCGGGCTGACCGAGATAGCGGCAGGCGTTTCGCCCGACAGTGGTGTTTAGGTTCCTCCCAGTCATCGATACGGATATGTCCGACGACACTCATCGTTTCGAGACCCGAAGCTTACACGCCGGTACCGACCCAGATCCAGCAACCGGCTCGCGCGCGCCACCGATTTATCAGACGACTTCCTATGTTTTTGATGACGCTGAGGATGCAGCCGCCCAGTTCGGCCTCGAAAAGCCGGGCCACATCTACTCGAGGCTGATGAACCCCACTGTGGGCAGTCTTCAACAGCGGCTGGCGTCTCTCGAGAGCGGCGTGGGTGCGGTTGCTACGGCCTCGGGAATGGCCTCGTTTGATCTGACGACGTTGCTGCTGGCAGAGGTTGGTGACAACATCGTCTCGGCCTCGTCGCTGTACGGCGGAACCTACACCTATCTGACCCACACCGTCTCGCGGCGCGGTATCGAGACGCGCTTTGTTGATACTCTCGATTATGAGGCCTACGAGGAAGCTATCGACGAGAATACGGCGTTCGTCCATTTCGAAACAATCGGCAACCCGTCGCTTGTCACCCCCGACATCGAGCGACTCGCCGACATCGCCCACGAGAATAACGTCCCGCTGTTTGTCGACAACACCTTCGGGACGCCCGCGCTCTGCCGGCCAATCGAACACGGCGCAGACTTGGTCTGGGAATCAACCACCAAATGGATTCACGGTGCGGGCTCGACAGTCGGCGGGGTCGTCGTCGACGGCGGTTCGTTCGACTGGCAGGCCCACGCCGACAAGTACCCTGAAATCGGCGCGCCGAACCCCGCATACCACGGCATCAACTTCGCCGAAACGTTCGGAGATGCCGGCTTTACGTACGCCGGAATCGCTCGCGGGCTGCGTGATCTGGGCAATCAACAGTCGCCGTTCGATGCCTGGGTCGTCCTCCAGAAACTCGAGACGCTGCCGATGCGGATGGCCCGACACTGCGAGAACGCCCAGGTCGTCGCGGAGTTCCTCGAAGACCATCCCGATGTCTCGTGGGTCACCTACCCCGGCCTCGAGAGCCACGAAACCCACACAGAGGCCTCGAAGTATCTCGAGGGCGGCTACGGCGGGATGATCACCTTCGGCCTCGAAGGCGGCTACGAGGCCGCCCAAGGGACGGTCGAATCCACCAAACTCGCCTCGCTTTTGGCGAACGTCGGCGATGCCAAGACGCTGGTTATTCATCCGGCCTCGACAACACATCAGCAGCTCAGCGACGAAGAGAAACTCTCGGCGGGCGTGACAAACGATCTCGTTCGGCTTTCGGTGGGGATCGAAGACCCACAGGACATTATCGAAGACTTAGATCAGGCGATCGGACGCTCGAGCTAAATAATCTGCTCGCCGTCGTCATCGTAGACACGAATCGCATCAACCGGACAGACGCGGGCGGCATACTGGGCGTCGAACGCTTCTTTTTCGGGGATTTCGGCAACGAAAACATCCTCGTCTGTTTCCTCGCTGTCTAACAGGTCGGCTTTGCCGTCGTCCAGATCCTTGGCGAAGCCGTCCCATTCATCAACACACTGGAACATCCCGATGCAAGTATCGCGGTCGAATTCGATTTTCATGCTCACCTGTTCGTGGGTGGGTTACAAAGTCGTATTGGAGCCGTCCTCCGAATCCTAAAGTCGGCAGCGGTCAGGCCGACCCGTAGGGCTTTAGCCCCAGACGGCCCCACAGCGAGTATGTCACAGGGAATCGTCGAGGAGTTTCTGTCTATTAAAGCCGACAGCGACGCGGATCTGCTGGCGATGCAGTGTGGCGATTTCTACGAGTTCTTTGCGGATGACGCCGAAACCGTCAGTGACGAACTCGAGCTTACAGTCTCCCAGAAGTCCTCACACGGCTCGTCGTATCCGATGGCTGGCATTCCCCTCTCGGAGCTTACTCCCTACATGAAAGCGCTGGTCGAACGCGGCTACCGCGTGGCCGTCGCCGACCAGTTTCAAGACAAGTCGGGAGAACACTACCGCAAAATCACCCGGCTTGTCACACCGGGGACGCTGATCGAGACCACCGACAGCCAAGCCCAGTATCTCGCTGCGGTCGTCCGAGACGACGCCAGCAGTGGCCCCTATGGACTGGCGTTTGCAGATATCACCACCGGGCAGTTTCTCGTCACCGAAGTCGAAACGGCCGGCGAGGCCCACGCCGAACTCTACCGGTTCGACCCGGCCGAGGTGCTTCCGGGCCCAAGCGTTCGAACCGACGATGAGTTCGCTCGCCGACTCCGCGAACGAAGCGACGCCTCGCTGTCGCTGTTCGACACCGAGGCGTTCGCACCGGGCCGGAGTGCCCACGCCGTCAGCCAGCAGTTCGGTAGCGAAACACCCGACAGTATCGGGCTCAACTCCGATCTCGCCGTCCGAGCCGCCGGAGCCGTACTGGCGTATGTCGAACAGACGGGTGTCGGTGTCACTCAGTCGATGAGCCGACTGCAGGTGTATACCGCCGACGATCATCTCACTCTCGACGGCACGACGCAGCGAAACCTCGAGCTCGTCGAGACAATGAGCGGCGGCCGTGGCGGCTCGCTCATCGAGACGATCGATCACACCGAAACCAGCCCCGGCAGTCGGCTGCTCAGAGCGTGGCTTACGCGTCCCAGACAGGATGAATCCGAACTCAAACGGAGACTCGAGTGTGTAGACGCACTCGCCGCAGCAGCCCTCCCACGCGAGCGGCTTCGAGAGACGTTGGACGGAGCCTACGACCTCGAGCGACTCGCCAGCCGGGCGGCAAGTGGAACTGCTGATGGGCGTGATCTGCTGGCAGTTCGGGATACCCTCGAGTTGGTGCCCATGTTGGCCGAAGAACTCTCAAGCGACCAACTGGCCGACTCACCGCTGTCGGCAGTGATCGAAACACCCGACCGGACAGCGGCTGGTGACCTCCGAGAAACGCTTGAGGCCGCACTCGCCGAGGAGCCACCGAACACCGTCACCCAGGGCGGATTGTTTAAATACGGATTCGACGATGAACTCGATGAGTTGATCGAACGCCACCGCGAGCTTGATGAGTGGCTCGAGGGGCTGGCCGACCGGATCAAACGCACGTACGGTCTGTCGCATGTAAGCGTCGATCGAAACAAAACGGACGGCTACTACATTCAGGTCGGTAAATCCCAGGCCGACAACGTACCGGAGTCGTTTTCGCACATCAAAACGCTCAAAAACTCCAAACGGTTTGTCACCGACGAACTGGCCGAAAAAGAACGCGAGTTGCTTCGGCTCGAGGAGGCTCGCGGCGAAGTAGAGTACGAGCGGTTCCAACAGTTGCGCCAGCAGGTCGCCGACTGTGCCCGACTGCTGCAGGATGTGGGACAAGCAATCGCCGAGATCGATGTCCTGTGTTCGCTGGCAGCACACGCAGCCGCCAACAACTGGAGTCGGCCGACACTCTCGACCGGAGGTACGCTGGAGATCGAAGCCGGTCGGCACCCGGTTGTCGAACAGACCACCGAGTTCGTCCCGAACGATCTTCGGCTGGACGACGAGCGGAACTTCCTGTTGGTGACCGGCCCGAATATGAGCGGCAAATCAACGTATATGCGGCAGGCCGCACTGATTACCCTGTTGGCCCAGGTTGGCAGTTTCGTGCCTGCCCGCTCGGCGACGGTGGGCATCGTCGATGGAATATATACACGCGTGGGCGCGCTTGATGAGTTAGCTCAGGGGCGTTCGACGTTCATGGTCGAGATGCAGGAACTCTCGAACATTCTGCATTCGGCAACCGACGACTCGCTGGTAATTCTTGACGAAGTGGGCCGAGGAACGGCCACCTACGATGGAATCTCGATTGCGTGGGCGGCAACAGAGTACATTCACAACCAGATCGGCTGTCACTGTCTGTTTGCCACACACTATCACGAACTCACCACCCTAGGCGCACATCTACAGCGAGTTGGAAACGTCCATGTGGCAGTTGCCGACGACGACGCAGACGACGGCGAGATCACCTTTTTGCGCACCATCCAAGAAGGCCCAACTGACCGCTCGTACGGTATTCATGTCGCTGATCTGGCTGGCGTCCCTCTGCCGGTCGTCGATCGAGCCCGAACCGTCCTCGAAAAACTCCGCGAACAGAAGGCTATCGAAGCCAAAGGCAGCGGTGAGCCGACACAGACTGTCTTTGATCTCAGTGCAGGTGAGTTCCGCACCCAGACCAACGGCACCAACACCCAGACGGACGAACACACAGACACAGAACAGTCGGCTGCGGCTGGCTCAACTGCGCCAGAGGCCACCAACCAGCAACTCGTTGACTCCGCTGGCCAGCAAGTACTGGCTGCACTCGAGGAGACCGATATCAACACAACACCACCTCTTGAGTTGATGGCGAAAGTCCAACAGTGGCAACAACAACTCGAGGCCACCGACAACACCGACAGTCGCTAGGGGAACCAACAACAACTAAATATTTCTGATATTATTAAGCATTTATCGAGATTATACACATTACATCTAGATGTTTATTAGCAGCAGTTGCCAAACATACGCGTCACCAGAAAGACCCTATATTCTTGTTTGAGCCCTTCTTTCAGCGATATAGTCGAACAGTGGTGTCGGTTTACTGTTGATTTAGTAGTATCAATCAACAGTTCATTAGGCAACTAACTGACTATCAGTACAATTGAAAAAACATTAACATGTATGTAAGCACAAGCGTAGGATGTTGTTATGAATGACTCACGACGAAGGGATTTTCTCAAGGTAACCGGTGGCGTTGCGGTCGTCGGTGCTCTCGCAGGCTGTGCTGG
>LKML01000081.1 GCA_001563795.1 Haloferacaceae archaeon B1-Br10_E2g22
GATTGGAAATGCGGTCCCGCCGTTGATGGGCAAACATCTAGCCCAACACCTTATTGAAGTAGACAAATCAAACAGAAAGAGCGCCAAAAACAGACCATAGTCCGGTAACGCAACGGCCTCGGCACTCATAGGGCTCATCACAGAAAGGAGCCACCCCCTCTCAGAGCGGTGTGTTCGTCATCGGCCAGCCGACTCTATGGCCGACACTCAAAAGACGGTTTCTATCGCCTCAACACGCCTTTTTAGTTACCGGCTCTCCGAGAGCCAGTATGCCAACGGTCGAAGATACGTTCATCGAAAACCGCCATCGCGTCCAGCCGAACCACACCAACAACTACGAGACCGCCCACGGTGGAATCGTCATGAAGTGGATGGACGAAGTAGGCGCAATGGCAGCGATGCGGTTTGCCGGCGAAACCTGTGTCACCGCCAGTATCGACCAGATGGATTTCCGTCGGCCGATTCCACAGGGCGATACCGCCTTTATTCAGGCATACGTCTTCGATCACGGCGAGACGAGCATCAAAGTTCGACTCCGGGCCTTTCGGGAAGAACCGCGCTCGGGTGAGCGAACGCTCACCACCGAGAGCGTCTTCGTCTTTGTCGCACTTGGAGAAGATGGCAAGCCTACCCAAGTCCCAACGCTCACTGTGGAGTCTGATCGAGGCTCCGAACTACGAGAGGCCGCCCTCGAGTGGGCAGCCGACCAGCAACACGGCGGTAGCGCCGACACCAACAACAGCAACCGCTAAAGCCGTCGACGTCCAACAGTCGCCCAGACCGTTACGTTATGACTCGCCGCCTCGTGTGTGTTCTGGTTGTCCTGTTGTGTACCGCTGGCGTCGGCGTCGGCGTTGGAATGACAGCGGCCCACCCATCCGAACCGGCGACACCGGAACCGACAGACCAACAGTCGACGACAGTCCAACCAATCCTGTCGTCAACAGAGGAAGTCGGCTGTGTCGACGGTATCTGTCACGATGATGACCTCGAGTTCGACGAGCCAACAAACCTCTCGGAAGCCGAACTCGATGCGCTGGCCGCCCGAACAATGGCACGCGTCGAATACCTCCGCGATGAGCCGTTTACTGAGGAGGTGCCAGTCGAAATCCAGAGCCGCGAGGAGTTCCGCCAAAGTGATGTTGCTGCACCCTCACGCAGTGACGAGGACTTCGAGCGCTGGAACGACCAGGTCTGGAGAGGACTGTTCGTCGTTGGCGACGAACAGTCATCAGGCGAGGCGATCGACGGCACTGTCGGCGAGGCGGTCAACGGCTTTTATCTGCCGGGCGAGGGCCAGATTGTCCTCGTTACTCCATCGCCGGACATCCCAACCGTTGACGAACAGACGCTCTTACACGAGTTCGCCCACGCACTCCAAGACCAACGGCACAACCTGACGAGTCCGCAGTTCCGCGGCGAGACCCAAGACAGAGATCTCGCCGTTGATGGTGTCCTCGAGGGCGAAGCTGTCTATCTGGAATACCGCTACGAAGAACGCTGTGCATCCGGTGAGTGGTCGTGTTTCGACGACCCCGGTGGTTCGGGTGGCTCGAGCGGCGAACTCAACCGCGGTATTCTGTATACGCTGCTCCAGCCGTATTCGGATGGGCCGGCATACGTCCATGAGATTCTCGAAACCGAAGGCTGGGAGGGGATCGACGAGCGGATGGAAACACCGCCCGAGACGACACGCGAAATCATCCACCGCCAGCCGACCGAAGCTCGGGAGGTTGAATCGCCGCCCGACCCAACCGAGGGCTGGGAGCCGTATCCCGACCAGGGACACAACGGAACCGAAACAGTTGGCGAAGCCTCGATATTCGTGATGCTGTGGTATCAGGCCACCGAGTATGGAGCCGACACCATCGATCCAGAGACCCTTCATGAGACGACTCACGAATACGAGCAGTTCAACTACGTCTCAGAACCCTCGGATGGCTGGGCGGGCGACCAACTCGTTCCGTACCAGCGTGGCGATGATGACGGCTATGTCTGGACACTCGAGTGGGAGACAAGAGATGATGTCGCCGAGTTCAGACGAGCCTACGATGCAATCTTGGACGCCCACGACTCAACAGAAACTGATGAGGGGGTGTACGTACTCTCGAGTGGCCCGTTCAGTGGGGCCTACGCTGTCGAGACCGACGACACCCGGGTTCGGATCGTCCATGCGCCGACCGAAGCAGGGCTGTTCGAACTCGACCCATCCCTCGAGCCTACTGCGTTCGAGCAGTCGCCGCTGGATGACACAGCTCCTGGCTTCAGTGTGGCTGCGGCGATCGCCGCACTGCTCGTGCTGGCAATCGCAGCCCGCCGGCAATATCAGTAATACGACCGGTAGGCTGTCGGTCGTTGCCGTCCAGTGTATCAGCGACCGAACACCCTCTTTTTGAGACTGCTACCCTAACCGGAGGGTATGACCGAGCCTGATTTCGATATCGTCTCGCCCGAGGCCATCCGCTCAGGGCGGGCGACCGACGCCTACTTTGAGCGAACAGAGGCCACGCTTCGAGCCACCGACCGAAACCCCCACGTCGTCGCCGAAGTGACTGCCGACCAGTTTCCCGACGGCGAATTCGAGTTGCTTGCAGGAATCAAAGACGCTGCTGGTCTGCTTGCAGGCCACCGGATCGACGTTGATGCCATCCCACCGGGCCGGCTGTTTGACGGCGGGCCAGTCGTCCGCATCGAAGGCCCGTATCTGGAGTTTGCTCGACTCGAGACTGCACTGTTGGGTCTGTTGTCGCATGCTTCGGGAATTGCGACCGCTGGCCTCGAGACACGCGTGGCCGCACCCGACTCGTCGGTGTTTTCGTTTGGAGCCCGCCACGTCCATCCCTCGATGACCGCGGTTGTCGAACGCAGTGGGCTGCTGGCCGGACTGGACGGCTTTTCGCACGTTGCCGCAGGCGAGGTGATCGACCGCGAACCCAGCGGGACGATGCCACATGCGTTGCTGTTGTGTTTTGGCGCTGGTAACCAGGAGGCCGCCTGGCGGGCGTTCGACGAGACCGTCGAGCAGTCGGTGCCACGGATCGCACTGTGTGATACGTTCAGCGACGAAAAAGACGAGGTGCTCCGAGCGGTCGAGACGCTTGGCGAGCGTCTTGCTGGCGTCCGGATCGATACCACCGGCTCACGACGTGGGGATTTCCGACACATCGTTCGGGAGATTCGCTGGGAACTCGATGCTCGCGGCCGTGAAGACGTCGAGATCTTCCTCAGCGGTGGCCTCGAGCCGAGTGATCTTCGCATGCTTCAAGATGTAGCCGACGGCTTTGGGGTAGGCAGCTATATTTCGAACGCTGACCCGGTTGATTTCGCCCTTGATATCGTTGCAGTCGACGGCGAGCCAATTGCCAAGCGTGGCAAACTCTCAGGAGTCAAATCGGTGTACAGAACTGTCGACGGCGGCCACCACGTTGGGCTTCGTAACGCCGACCCACCGGCTGACGGCGAACCGCTGTTGGAGCCACTGCTCCGTGATGGGAAGATCAGAACGAAGTTTGACTACTCGCTGGACAGTGCAATCGACCGTGCGAAAGAAGATGCAGCGCTGGTCGGATTTTAGAGTTCTTCGACGCTGCCGCCGTCGGCTCGCTCGCGGTAGACCTGGCCTTCGAACAGTGTGATCATCGTATCGTCGTCCTGCCAGGCAATCGGCGAGACACCGGCTTTCCGGCAGACCAACGAGAGATATTTTTCTTTGCTCCAGTTTTGTTCGACCGGTAGTGTGGGATACAGCCAGGCGTGTTTGTTGCCGGTGTCGATGGCGACGCCGTGGGTTCCGAGTTCGAGATCCTCGAGGGGATTGCTTGTAAGAAGAGTGTTGCTTACGATACAGACCGAAATCGCCAGATCGTCCAGTTCTTTCGAGCCAATTTCCGAGCCAGCCGAATCAGCCGAGGACGCCTGAATCGCCGCATCGACAATGGCATGGCCGAGCTGATCCGAGCCGTGATACGCTCCTGCACAGCCACGGAGTCGTCCACGCCCCCGCGTCGATTGGATACGGACGAACGCACCAGTTCTCGCATAGAAGGCATCTCGCATACTGCCGGGATGTTCCCGTTGTCCGTGCAGGACATACGATTCTACGGCCTCTCGGGCGAGTTCGACTGCTCGTGCACCGTCATCATAACTCAGCTGGACGGTCTGTGCCTCGGACATAACACAATAAATGAACGGCACTGACTTGAATTCTTCCCATTTGTTTGGAACAGAGTCAACTACTCAAAACGGAGTGACCGAACGTCTTATTTGAGCCGTCTGCCTACGATTCAGCGGTAGAGAGAGCCCGATTCCCGTGGCCGAGAACCGAGTTCTTGGCTATGAGGAAAGTCCCCCCACCGTTCGGACAGGTGACTGGGCGCAAGCCCGGAGTCGGAGACGGCTGGCACTGAAACAGAAACGAGACCACCTGCCCTGACCGATGATGTGCGTTCGACCGCTTCGGTGGTCGACGGCGTTTGCAGCCTTGCGGTGAACGTGCGAACCAACCCGTAAGGGAAGGGAGATAACCCACAGAGGGAATACGATGGCGACGCCATCGCCGACGGGCAGGAATGGATGGAACGGTGAATCCTCACCGGTGCAAGTCCGCGTCAGACGGCTGGTCGACGACACAGTCGACGGCCAGCCGTCGAGGTAGTCCGAACACGACACGGACGCTTAGCCGAATGTCGGGTCGAAACAGAAGGGGGCTTACTCCTCTCTGCCAGTTTTGTGTGTGAGCGACGGCACTCTCAAACGGACGTGCTTTTAGGCGCGGGCCATCTACAGACGGAATATGATTTTCGAGAGCCTTCCGACGGCCCCCCGGTCGGAGGAACTCATCGACAAAGCCTTCTCACGGGCCGCCCGCGCTGGCCGGGCCAAACCCAACTTAGAGGCCCAACAGTCGATGCTAACGATTGCGGTCAACATCACCTCCGACAACTTAGAGAACGTCGTCACTGCCTGGCCGGATTTTGACTACGTAGATCCATTTTATTATGAGTTGGCAGACTGTATTGTTGATGTCGATGCACTTCGCCAATCACTCTCAGAAGTAATGTGGGCAAGCCGGCAGATCGAAGAACTCGGACGGGAGTACCAGCCCAAACTGCGCAAAACAGACCCGGAACTCGCCCGGAAACACCGCAAGCAGGCGTTCGCCCGGATCGCAGACATCATGGACGAGATCAAAGACGACCTGCGGGCGGTGGGTGATGCTCGAGACGCGCTCAAGAACCTCCCAGATATCCGGCCCGATGAGCCGGCAATCGTCATCGCAGGCTATCCGAACGTCGGTAAATCCTCGTTTGTCAACCACGTCACCCGCGCCTCGAATGAAATCGCCGAATACCCCTTTACGACGAAGGGCGTCCAGATCGGCCACGTCGAACGCGACCATATCCGGTATCAGCTGATCGATACACCGGGACTGCTTGATCGACCTGAAGACGAGCGCAACGATATCGAACGCCAAGCCGTGGGTGCAATCGAGCATTTGGCAGACACGATCCTGTTTTTCGTCGACGCCTCGGGTGACTGCGGCTATCCTCTTGCTGTTCAGTTGGAACTCCGGGATTCGGTTGCCGCCCGTTTCGAGGATCGGGATATTCCGGTGTTGACGATCTGTAACAAAATTGACCGCTCGAGAGATGTCGAAGCAGACGCCTATATGAGCATCATCAACAACGAGGGCATCGAGGACGTCCTCGAGTTGGCAATCGACGCAGCCGACTTCGAGCCGGATCTTCCCTCACGCGGCGAATAACCCTACTGGCCGTCGCTGAACAAGCCGTCTCGAATGCGTTTGGCACGCTTGCGGCGTGGTTCGTCTATCGAGAGCCCAGAATCAAGTGCCGACACGATAGATGACGACGACTGACCGAGTCTACCCAACTTTTTGAACCTCCAGATATCGAACTTCGATTGATACGTCATAGCCAAGTTCCCGGAGTATTGCCTCGTGGATTGGTTCGGCAAGCAGTGGTGATGGTTCCTCGGGTGGCAGCGAGAGCGTGACGACTACCGAGTCGACCTCGCTGAACACGATATCATCTGTCCGGCTTACTGTCACCTCATCGAGCCGTAGCTGCTCGTGTTCGGTCTCGGCGATTACATCGGCAACCGCGGTCTCGACGGTCTGTTCTTCGAGCGAACCGACATGAGCATCGTAGGTAATCCCGGCCAGAAACGACGACAACAACAGAATTACGACGACCAGCACCACCGTTCGTTTGAGCACTGCACTCCGCACGTTGGAGACACGAACCCACGCTTCGGGCCGGTAGCCGGCGTACCACAGCACGGTCAGTGCGGCGAGGTTGATCGACAACACGTTGACCAGCACGAAAACGCCCGAACCAATCGTCAGCGACGGAATGCCGTAGGCGATGCCGATACCCATCGCGGCTGCCGGCGGGATCAACGCTACGGCGATCATCACGCCGACAAGCGCGACCGAGACGCCGGTCATGAGGCTGATAATGCCGGCCACACCCGAGCCAAGCGCAATGGCAAGTACGAGAATATTCGGGGCCAATCGTTCGCGGATTTCACCGATCGCAAGCGGTTCAAGTCCCGGCGGGACGAGATTGCCAAACCGGAGGATAGCTGCGAACAGGGCCGCACTACCGATTGCGACGACGATGCCACTGACCTGGAGCCTAATTCCCCGAACGAACAGTTCGTGGTCGTCGACAACCGTGCCGACGCTGGCAGCCATAGCAGGGCCGATTAGTGGGGCGATCACCATTGAGCCGACGACGGTCGCCGCCGAATCCAGCAAGAGACCGGCGGTGGCGACAACTGAGCTAATAAGCGTCATCACCAGATAGATTCGCGGCCCCGAGACCATGTTCTCGGCCGTTGTTTGTAGCTCCTCGCGGGCGATTTTGTTCTCGCTTTCCTTGGTTTGTTTGTACTCCTCGGTGAGTTCGTCGAACTGCTTGGAGATGACCGTCTCCGCTTGGACAATAACGGTGTATGCGTTCTCGTCGATCCCAGCCTCTCGCAATTCAGCCAGCACGGACTCGACGGCATTGGTCGGTAGCGGAAACGTGATGACCGCACTGAACTCGCGGCTGCTCGTTTCGTCGGCCACTACGTAATCGACGCCCGCAGAATCGAGTCGCATGATTACGCCCTCGAGTTTTCCGGTTGGAATCCGAACCTGAACGAGTCGCACGAGAGAGTGTGCCGCCTCAGTACCTAAAGAACTCAGTACAGCCCCGATTCGACGACTCTCAGCCGATCCGATAGCTCGAGGCCAACCCGCCACAGAAGGTTTATTGGATATCGAGTGGCTGGTTACGGTATGCCCACGACACTGCTGGCACGCTTTGTCAATCGGTTCTTTAGCGACGAGCAAGCGTTTGTGGAATCATCTGACGAATCGACGTTCGTCCCCTCGCGTCTCGACTATTCGGTTCAGACATCCCACGGTGGCGGCCAGGATGAAGCCGCCCGCGAGATTAGAGACATCCAAGAGCAAGCCGCAAGCCACGACCTGCCGAACCACTAACCGTCGTTGTGTTCGATTGGTCGTGATTCGTTGAGCCGCTCGAGTACCGGAATCTCGCCTCTGGTCTCAGCATCGAGGTCGTCCCAGTAGATCCCCTCAGGACGAGGTGCTGTCGAGTCGGGTTCGATAGTGTCGGTCGGCGTCACAATCAGATCTACCGGTACATCGTGTCGGCCGGTCTCGATTTCGCCTGCCTCGAGAAGCTGGCAGTCGTGGACGGTCGTGGCGACTGTTGTCTCACTGTTGATGGGCCCGAAGCCCCGAAGCAACGCGAACTCGAGGTCGCTGTAGCCTTCGCCTTTGCCGATACGGCTCCCGGCGCGATCGACGGCCACACTGCCGGCGACAATGAGGTCAATCTCTGGCATTGCTTCAGGATCGACTGGAACGCCGTGTTTCGAACAGCCCGAGACGGTAGTGGCGGCATGGATATCGTCGATTTCGGCCGGATCAAGCCGTAAAAATGGTTTTTCGTCTCTGAGCCGTGGAACAGCCATATAAATGGTTTTGCCGTCCCGGAGGGCTTGCCTGCGAACTGGGAGTTGTGGGCCGTCGGGATTGCATTTGAGTGTCGAGGCCTGACTCCAGGCGTCGGTGGTGGCCAACCTGTCGGCCGCCTCGCGGTGGTTTTCGAAGTTGGGAATCCGGCCGTGTGGTGGAAACGGAAAACGGGCGAGTCCTTCGGATTCGAGATAGTCCCAGATCTGCTCGCGGAGGTCGTCTTTGGTCATATGAGTTGGCTGTCGACTGTCCTCAAAAAGGCGTGCTCTTTCCGGAGATGTTGAAACAGCAAAACACCTATTTTAGTTGATTGGTATGCTCGTGCAACCTGCAGAGAGTGTATGCAGCACGGGTGGTTCGTTGCTTCCGACCGATCATGGCTGAATCAGCTGGTCGCCGAAAACTGCCTACTGTCCAGTAGAACGACGTTCCGTGAGAAATAAGTAGAGTTCACCAAACACTACGAGACCGACGATAGCACCGAGTATAGCCCAAAGACCACCGATACCCGCTACGGACATAACTAATCCTGTAGAGGCACCAGCAACGAGGAATAAGAGGCGCGATGGAACCAAACTGTCCGACGAGGAATTATCAACCATTGATGTATCGTGTTGTCGTCTGACAAATAATATATCTTCTTGTCAGTGGACACTATGATACCTGTATTGACCGCCCAATACTCTTCTAGACCGAGCTTCAGTTCGTGCTGCATTCGCGCCTTGTATTCAGCACGCAGCCTATGCCAATATCACTAATTCGATTGTTTCTCTGAGTTCGATACGAACCAAAGGCGTCCGTCGACCACCCGCTGCGCTGACTTGCTATAGAGAACTATATAATTTCTGACCGGAATCGCCAAGAGGCTTGCCGGCCACCTGCTATCTATGTCGAGCAAAATCGCGTTCGTCTGCGTCCAGAACGCCGGCCGGTCTCAGATGGCAACCTCCTTCGCCGAACAGGCACGTGCCGACCACGACGCCGAAGAGGAGATCGACATCGTTACCGGCGGCACCGACCCCGCCGACCACGTCCACTCGGAGGTTGTCGAGGTGATGAACGAGAAGGGAATCGATCTTTCCGGTCGCACACCGAAAGCCGTCACGCCTGACGAGTTGCGGACGATGGATCTCGTGATTACGATGGGCTGTTCGGCCGAGGGCGTCTGTCCGGCCGCCTGGAACGGCGAGAGCCGCGATTGGGATCTCGAGGATCCCGACGGACAAGGAGTTGATTCGGTGCGAGAGATTCGAGACGACATCGAACAACGCGTCGAGGCGCTGTTCGAAGAACTACTTGCTGCTCAGTAGATGACCCAGACCGCAACCGACTGCCGAGCCTGCATTGCAGAGGCGACTGCCAGTGCAAAACTGCTGTATACAATTCTGTGTCACGAGGGGGCGAAAACCCAATCGACGCTCGTCGAAGAAACGGGGCTCAACCGCGAGACGATCCAGCGGGCGGCCTTGTCATTAGTTGCCTGTGGGGTCGTCGTTGAATCAATCGATCCAACTGACGCCCGCCGGAAACGGTACCGTCCAGTCGAAGACTGTTGTTAGGTGGTTGTTTCAGGAGTCAGTATCAGCAACGGCCACACACAAGTCGTTTACCTGCTGGCGGTGCTACCGAACGTATGTTCGACAATCGCCCAGATCGCGACAGCGAAATCGTTCTTGTCGGCCGCTCGAACGTGGGCAAATCTACGATTATGCGGGAGCTCACGGGCCACAGCGTCCCGACTGGTAAAAAACCGGGCGTCACACGCAAGCCCAACCATTTCGATTGGTCACCTGAGAGTTTCATGTTTACTGACCTGCCTGGATTCGGCTTTATGTCCGGCGTTGAAGGACAAAAGCAGGATGCAATCCAGACAGACATCGTCCACTATCTCGAGGACAACGCGGAATCAATTCTGGCGGGCATTCTTGTTGTTGATGCCAAAAGCGTCATCGATATTATCGACCGCCACAGCGAACGTGGAGATATTCCACACGACGTCGAGATGTTTCATTTTCTCGAGGAACTCGGGGTTCCGGTCGTTGTGGCAGTCAACAAAATGGATAAAGTCGATGACAGAGACGAACGACTCGATGCGTTGTGTGACCGACTTGGCCTGTTTCCACCCTGGCAACAGTGGCAAGACGACACCATTGCGCCAATCACCGCAAAAAAGGGCCAGATCAGCTCGCTGCGAGACGTGTTGTCTCATCACCTTCACACAGCCAAGCGCGATGAGCTGTTGAAATTCGTTCGTTCCTGAGATCCTCGAACAGCAGAACCAAGCACACCGATTGCTATCTAGCCAGATGTCTCACAGGCTTATCGTAGGCGATCAAAATATGGCCGGGGCGGGCTCCGAACCCGCGATCTCCGCATAACCCAGGTACGAGGCTCGGCAGGCCTCTGTGGGGCGGACGCTTCCAAGGC
>LKML01000019.1 GCA_001563795.1 Haloferacaceae archaeon B1-Br10_E2g22
AACAGCCATCAACACAACAATCGAGTATATGTGCCACTCGAGTTGCTTCGGTTGCTAAGCGACCTGTCTCGAGGGTCAGTAGGACAATCGTTTTACTCTTGAACCAGAATACAGACACCAATGACAGATAACGCCGATGATCGGGTCTACTACGTTATTAGTGACCTTCATATCGGTGGTGATGAACAACTCGAGGAAGTCGAGTTCATCGACGAACTCCTTTCGTTTCTCGAGCAGTTAGAGACAACCACGGAAAACGCCGAACTGATAATCAATGGCGATGCGTTCGGACTCTGGGAGTTTACGACCGTCGACGGCATCGAAAAGTTCGATGTGCTCGAATCTACCTACCCTGAACTGTTCGAACAGCTTCGTGCGACCGGACAGCACATCAAAATCACCTTACTGCCTGGCAACCACGACCACGAGTTGGCCGCCTACGACGCGTACGTCGATCGCCTCGCCGACTATAACGTTGATCTCGTCCAGGACAAATCGATCAGCCGCCGAGTGGGCGAGCAAGCAATTCATTTCGAACACGGCCACCAACAGGACAACAACAACCGTATCGACGACTGGGGGAACCCACATGCCACGCCGCTTGGGTACTACTACAATACGCTCATTACAAGTCGTGCCGGCCAGCTATCGGATCGGGGTCGCTACAACTGGCTCAAAGACGTTCAGGCGGTCACTCCCACCGAACGGATGCCGATTTGGATGCTTTCGAAATATTTCTACCGCGAGATGAACCCCGTTATCCGGTACTCGCTGGTTCCGTTTCTGTTGTTGTTCAACATCAGTGCGATTCTCGCCGTGCTGGCGGGACTGGATCTCATCGGCGTTTGGTCGATGCCGGTCACCCAGACCGAAGCGTTCCTCAGCCGATTCGGTGCGGCAGGAACGGCCGTCTGGTTCCTGTTGAGCATCAACGTCGCAGTTACCGGTCTTCTGTTGCTCGTGGGAATTCCACTCTACTTCCTGCGGCGAGATATCCGACAGACAGTCAATCGATTCGGCGTTTTCGAGACCGAACTCACCGTTGACGCTGAGGCCCCCTACGAGGAGGCTGCCCGCGAAGTATTTGAAACTGACCCGCAAACGACGATTTTCTGTTACGGCCACACCCACCGTCCGACCCTAAAAGAAATCGACAGCGGCGTGCTTGTTAACACAGGGACGTGGCTCAAGCGACTCCACCGCCGCGATGGGATTATTGGGGTTCTCCCACCTGTGTTCTACCCTTCATACCAGCTGGCGGCAGTCAGAATTGCACCCGAAACCGACGGTGTCGCTGTTGAATACCAGACAATCACCAAACCGAGTCCAGCGACTGAAGAACTTACGCTCACCGAACGGCTGTTTACGGTCGGCAGAGAACCTGAGCCGGATTTTCCGGATCGATACGTTGTCGAGACACCTGCAGATACTACCCCGACTGAGAGCACTCTCGAGCAAACCATCTAACGGTTTCGCCGCCCAAAGGGAGAACGTTTTTGTACTCGCTGTTCCTCTGGTTCGTCTGCATCAACTGGACACGATAGTACTATCCGAACGAACGGAACTCCCCGCTTGAGTGGTTCTCCGGTCGGTTTACTGGTTACGTGCTATCGGTTCCACCTGAAATGGAGGGGGTTACATGACGACAGACGACACAGACCCGGAGCTAGACTCCACTGACGACGAGCCGACAGCCCCGAGAGATCGCTCTGCGACATCAACCGATCTCGATTTCGATACCATGCTCGGTGCCACAGAGAACGACGAAACCCAGGGATTGTTCGATGACCTGTTGGCAAGCGAGCCGATTTTCGAGAACAAAGAGGTTCTCAGACCCTCATATACGCCCCACGAACTCCCGCACAGAACCGACCAGATCAACCAGATGGCAACGATTCTCGTCTCGGCGCTCCGCGGAGATACGCCATCGAACATTCTTATTTACGGGAAAACCGGGACAGGCAAAACCGCCAGTGCGAAGTTCGTCAGCCAGGAGCTCGAATCGACCTCGAAAAAGTACGACGTCCCCTGTGAGGTCGAATACATCAACTGTGAAGTAACTGACACCCAGTATCGAGTGCTCGCCCAGCTTGCAAACAAATTCATCGAAAAAAACGAAACTCGAATCGAATCAACAATTGCGGTTCTCGAGGCAGTTCGTGACAGAATGGCCTCATCCGAGACTGACACAGCCGAGACAAACACAGCCACACCTGCGGATGCAACCGACGTTAGGCCCGATGCCGATGCGGCTGGCGAGCCAGCCGAAGCCGAAATTCTCCAAGAGGCAGCCGACTACGACTCGATTCAGGCGGTCGAAGCCCACATCGAGTCCTTGCAGACAGACCTCGAGGAGATCGACCCGGTTCCGATGACAGGCTGGCCCACAGATCGAGTGTATTCGACGTTTTTCGAGGCCGTCGACTACCACGAACGGGTTGTTGTCATCATGCTTGATGAAATCGACAAACTTGTCGAAAAAAGCGGCGACGACACGTTGTATAACCTTTCGCGGATGAACTCCGAACTCACTAACTCTCGTATTTCGATTATGGGGATTTCGAACGATCTCAAATTCACCGACTTTCTGGATCCTCGAGTCAAATCCTCACTTGGCGAAGAAGAGATCGTCTTTCCACCGTACGATGCGACTCAACTCCGAGATATCCTTCAGCACCGCGCAGATATTGCGTTCAAATCGGAGGCGCTTACTTCGGATGTGATCCCGCTGTGTGCGGCGTTTGCTGCCCAAGAACACGGCGACGCTCGGCGTGCGCTCGATTTGTTACGAACCGCCGGAGAACTCGCCGAACGGAGCCAATCGGACAGTATCGAAGAAACACACGTCCGGCAGGCTCAAGATAAAATCGAGTTAGACCGAGTCGTCGAGGTTGTTCGGACGCTGCCGACCCAAAGTAAGATCGTGCTGTTTTCCATTATTCTACTCGAGAAAAACGGGGTTCACAACATCAACACCGGTGAGGTGTTCAACATTTACAAGCGACTCTGCGAGGAGATCGACGCCGACGTACTTACCCAGCGGCGTGTGACCGACCTCATCAGCGAACTCGATATGCTCGGGATCGTCAACGCCGTTGTAGTCTCCAAAGGTCGCTATGGCCGTACCAAAGAAATGAATCTTTCAGTACCAATCGACGAAACCGAAGCCGTCCTGCTTTCGGACTCGCGGCTCGGGGATATCGAAAACGTCCAGCCGTTTGTGCAGGCTCGATTCGACAACTAGCCTGTCAGCCGAACGTCTCAAGAAAGCAGTTCACGCCGGCCAATCGCATACGCACCGCTTGTGCCAACCGCTGTCAGCCCGACCAGCAACAGCGGGTTACTGCTTGCAGCGCCCGTGAGTGCGAGTCGGATGTAGCCTGCATACGGAACTCGAAGTTGGGCGATTCCAGTCACCCATTCGGGTTTCACGACTGGTGCAATTCCGTTTGCCTGATCGTACTGTGCGTTGCTCACGTCGTTGTCACCTTTCGTAATATAGCCGTCGTGTGGTGCCGGACAGTGTTGGAGTTCATCGCAATCGCTGGCCGACACGTAGTCCGTGTTCGCTCGGTCGTACCAGTTTTCACCCTCTTCGACGAAAAAGTGTGCCCGATGGATAATCGGCGGCCCACTTGATTCGGGATTGTCAAAGACAACTACGCTGCCAGCGCTGTTAAACGATGTATACTCGGTTTCGTCGACTGTATCAGCTGTGACGACCCCAAGACGGTCTGCTTGTGCTGGAGAGAACCGATCGGGCTCGGTCACAAAGACCAGATCATACTGATTGATGTTGGGCTCCATACTTTCGCTTTCGACTGCAACCATCGGTGGCCACACGCCGCTGATTCCAAACAGAATCCCACCGATTAGCAGCACGATCACAAGACTGAGACAGACTTCTCGAAGCAACAACAACGGGCCGTCAGTGGCATAGAGAAACCGACGCCACAGCGGTTCTGCAGACGCATGGGAACCATCAGACTCAGACGGCCTAGCGGTGTCGGTTGGGTCGGCCGAATCAGTCTGTCTGGCAGGCTCAGACAGGCGATCCGGTCCAGCCGGCTTGCTCGAGTCAGTTGAGCAACTAGACTGCGAACCCGGCCGTACGTCTGCAGACTCGAGGTCATCGCCAGCAGTGGTCGCTTCAGTAGGCGTTCGGTCTGCCCGCTCGTCTGACGGTTCATCAGACGCACCCGACTCGTCGGGCTGTTGGTGGTGTTTGTGTTGGCTCGAGGAGTCTCGGTCGCTCGCTGAGTCGGTGTCGCTGTCCGACCGACGATCCTCGGTAGTCATTGTTCAGTCATTCGATTGGCGCGTGTTTGAAGCTTCTGGGTACTGCCCCGACTGCGTCTTGTGATTTCATCCACACATACCCTCGCGTCTATCGAAGATAATGACGACCTACCCACAAGTACACTTCGTTTATCTATCCGACACATGCAGTATGCAGCGACTACTAGCGGCTCGGAAAGTCTCCGGTTCGGCATGTTTTTGACTTACGGCGTTCCAAAGGTGGGTGTGCCACTGGAGAGACCCTCGCGGATCGTCCAACTGTTGGCTGCCCGCGGGTATAACGCCGAGCGAACAGCGGTGACGCTCTTGGCCGGTCTCGACGATCCACAGGCCGCTGTCGAAGCTGTCGTCGAATCAATCGCTGATGACACGCTTCGAATTACGACTGACGATGTACGTGCCGTCCTCGAGACTGACCCAGCACCCGATCCGGCGGCCCTCGAGTCGTCTTCAACGCCCGGTACTCCTTCGGGGACGCCAACAGGGTCAACCGAGACACCGGCATCGCACACCACTGCTTCAACTGCAGACTCCCAACCAAAAAAACACACGAAGAAATCTAGTTCTGCAGTCGAAATAGGGGGGTATTCTGATAGCACGAAAGCGGCTACCAACGTCTCGAGCACACCGTCATCGTCGGACTCTCAGTCCAGCCCATCTCCGAGAGCTACCCGTTCGCCCGAGCCGGCCGAAATTTCGGGTGATATTACAGGTCGTTCGACCGGAACCGGCGAATACAAACAGTTCGTTACAACGTTTCGGGATCGCTATGAGCGACTCTCGAAACTGTTGGGTGGGCGTGTGAACCACCGGCCGGCCTCAGCAATCCAGTCGATGGCTGGCGGCAGCGAAGCCGAGATGATCGGGCTGGTCAACGATATTCGTTCGACCGCCAGCGGACACTGGCTGATCGAACTCGAGGATACCACCGGCACGTTTCCCGTACTCGTGATGAAAAACCGGGATCTCGCCGAGTTAGTCGACGACTTACTGCTGGACGAATGTATCGCCGTTCAAGGGACACTGTCCGACGACGCCGGGATCATGTTCGTTGATTCGCTTTTTTTCCCCGACGTCCCACGGACGTTCCGACCATCGACGGCCGACCGTCATGTCCAGGCTGCACTCATTTCGGATGTCCACGTCGGCAGCCAGGAGTTCATGGCCGAGGCGTGGAACCGGTTTGCCGACTGGCTCCATACTGAGGAGGCCGAACACGTCGAGTATCTACTCATCGCGGGTGATATGGTCGAAGGCGTCGGCGTCTACCCCAACCAGGACGAAGAGTTGGACATTATCGATATTTTCGATCAGTACGAGGCCTTCTCCGAGCACCTCAAATCCGTTCCGGGTGATATGGAGATCGTCATGGTACCTGGCAACCACGATGCAGTTCGGCTTGCCGAGCCCCAACCCGGCTTCGACGAGGAACTCAGGTCAATAATGTCGGCCCACGACTGCCGGATTACGGCCAACCCCTCGACGGTTACCATCGAGGGGGTCTCGGTGCTGATGTACCACGGCGTCTCGCTGGATGAGGTTATCGCCGAACTTCCTGAAGACAAAGCCAGCTACAACGAGCCACACAAAGCGATGTACCAGCTGCTGAAAAAACGCCACGTCGCACCACAGTACGGCGGTAAAATGCGACTTGCACCCGAAACAAAGGACTACTTAGTTATCGATGACGTCCCTGATATCTTCCATACCGGCCACGTTCACAAACTGGGGTGGGGGAAATATCACAACGTCTTGGCGGTCAACAGCGGCTGTTGGCAGGCCCAGACAGCCTTCCAGAAGAAAGTCAATATTGACCCTGATGTCGCCCACGCGCCAATTGTTGATCTCGATACGCTGCGTATGACAGTCCGGAAGTTCGCCTAACGGCTCGAGGCTGTCAGCAGACTGACTCACGGCTCTTGTCGGTACCGGATTGTCCGCGAGCCGCGAAACATCGGGCCGGTGCCCACCTCGAGAAAGCCGGCAGCCTCGACGGCGGCCTTTTTGTCGGCGGCCTCGGTTTCGACTAACACCTCGACAGTCATGGTTTCACTGGCTGCAAACCGCACCGGTTCGGCCAACAGGCGTTCGCAGGCATCGCGTGTGCCACCGAACTGGGTGATGTGGACGGTCTGGTCGTGGGCATCGAAACTAACAAACCCAAGCAGTTCGGCGTTGCTGGCGTCGGTATCGACATTTGGATCGTGGTTTCTCTGCTGTCGTTCGGCCACACGGACGCTTCGGTCATGGACGAGGTTTCGGACGACATCCGCCGGTGCATCAGCCAACGCCGCGATCGCCTCGGCGTCGTCTTCGACTGCGTCCCGAATATGCATACTACTGCTACCGTTGCTATCCCGATAAAATCAGGGGGCTGTCAGCCAGCCACTACCGACGACAATACTGAAGGCTTTATTTGGGCCCACCCGAACCGTAGGCTATGAGCACGGCTACCAAGATCGTCCTGGGCACCGTTGGTATTTCGACTATCCTCGTGGTTGGCATTATCCTCTCGTTTGTCTTTGCCTGATGTTCAGCCGTCGAGAACTCTCAGCGACTCTTTCGTCGGCCCGCCAGCAGTACGCACCTGAAGCGGTTGTGCTCGATGTTGCCCAAGACTTCGAGATCCTCCCGCCGGCCGCGGCCGAAGACCTGGGGCTGTTTGTCGAACGACTCGACCCAGCAACGTATCCCGCAGCGTGGCTTCCGGACAACGCGCCTCGAGCACTCCAGCAGTTCGGGAGTTCGACGTTTACGATTGGCATGCCTGGCGACGGGACAGTCGTCTGGACTGCCCAGACCGAGCCACCGACGGTTTTGCTTAAAAAACGTGCCGAGGGAACACCCAACGCGTTCTTGGAGCTGTTACTCGCCGAAGCGTTCGTCCAGATAGACTGTGGCGTCTCTGAACACTTCCTGCCGTTTTTCGGCGAGCAGTATGCAGAACTGGCAACCAGAACCGGACTCGGGGCTGCTGATGTGTATCAAATCGCCGCCGCGCTGTTCGAGGCGTGGGTTGGCCTCCAGACCCGCGAGGTCTTTCGGTCTTGGAGCGACACCCCCGAGTTCAAGCCGTTGTACGAGACGTGGGTTGATGCAGGCCAGCGACTCGAGGGGCGTCTCAGTGATCTCTCGCGGGCGGTCGCCCACGGCGAGATGACGTTTCCCGAAGCCACTGAGTACGCCTGTTCGGCAATCAAACACGACCGGGAGCTACCGACGCCATTTGCGGCACTCGATACTGAAGCCTACGCTGCGTACGGCGCTGAGTATGCGGTACAGTGGGCTGATAAAACAGTCGCCGCGCTTTCGAGTTAAAACTCGACGCTGACGCCGCTGTCGTCTCCGAGGGTAATGACGCCGTCGAACAGTTCGTGGAATTTCTCGAGTGTCTCGTCGTCGTGAACTTCTTTTGAGAGATGGAAAATCCCGACCGCATCATGTTCGGCCAGCAGCTCGAGCAACTGTTTGGTCGCCTCATAGACGCCGTCTTCGTCGGCATAATAGATCATCTCGGTCAGCGAATCGACGCTAATCCGGACTTTACCATCGTGGGTTGTGAGGAACTGCTTGGTTTGTTCGACAATCCCCTCGAGGTCGTCGGGTGAGGACACGTAGTGAACATCGTCTGCGCCGCGCCGTGAGTAGCCCCGCTCGACAGAGAGGGTATCCAGAATGACCGCGCGGTCTTCGTCGACGTCGTAGTGCTCGAGTTTCTGTTCGACCTCACGGGCGGTCGTCCGTGTCGAAATAACGAGGAAGTGGTCGGTATCAAGCTTTAGAAAGTCTGTATCGATCCGGTCGGTCTCACCGATAGACGGATGAACCAACAGCAGACCGGTTCCAGCAGCAATCGTCTCAGGTGCGTTCTCAATTGCTAACCTATAGTCCATACCACATCCAGCGACTGGGTGAACTTAATCTTACAGGCCTTCGGCTCGCTGTCGGGCCAAACGGTATTTCAGTCCCACTCACTCTGTGTGGACTCTGTATTTCGGTAGTTTTAACCAAAATATCGGTCAGTAGTAGCTATGGACTTCCGTACTGGGTTTTGGTCAATCTATCGGGAGGCCCTCCCGATTTTGATCATCGCCTTAGGCGGTGGACTGTTCGCTGGACTCGTCCTCGAGGGGATCTTAGAGAGCGTCGAACGGTTCCCTGGCTTACTGGTGATGGTTCCCGTCTTCTTGGCGACTCGAGGCAACGTCTATGGTGCGCTCGGCGGTCGTATCTCCAGTGGACTCCATCAGGGGCTTATCAACCCGACATTCGAACGCAACGAGCGGTTGCTCAACGCCGTTGTCGCCTCGTTTATCAACGGGATCGGTATCTCGATTGTGATCGGGTTCATTTCGTGGGCCGCGCTCAACCTGTTGGGTCGGGACTCCGCTCCACTGGCTGAGCTTGTTGGCATCATGCTCATCGCGGGCGTGCTCACCTCATTTGTGATGATCGGTGGACTCTTGATTTTGATTTTTACTGGCTACAAACTCGGGTATGATCCTGATAATCTCGTCGGGCCAATCGTCACCACGCTTGGAGATATCTTCGGAATGGCGTTTTTGTTCCTATCGGTGGCCATCATTGAGGTGATGCTCTAATGGTCATCCCAAGCGGTTCGCTCGGCAGTTGGGAGACCAAATCCATCGTGACCAACATGTTCCCGCTGTTGGTCGTCCTCTGTATTATTGTCTTGTGGGCCGGTATCACTCTCGAGGATGCCGAAGAGTTACTCGAGATGTATGGCCTGCTGGCGGTGATGGTACCAACGATGGTCGATATGGGCGGGAACCTCGGGGCTATTCTCAGCTCGCGGCTTTCGACACGATTCCACCTCGGTACAACCGAGATCGATCTTAAAGACCGCGTGCTGTGGGCCAACATCGCTGCGGTGCTCGCCCTTGCGGCGACGATCTTTACTGCCCTGGCAATCGGTGCGTGGGCTATCGGCCAGGTGATCGGCGCACCCCTCGGACTGTCGACGCTGCTGGTTATTTCGCTGACAAGCGGAATGGCCGTCGCGGTCATCGCGATCATTTTCAGTATTCTGGCAACCTACGGCTCGTATAAACTCGGTGTCGATCCCGACGATACGACGATCCCAATCGTGACTAACGTGGTTGATGTTTGTGGGATGGTCATCTTCATCGGCGTCTCATCGCTAGTGTTGGGCTTTTGACTTCTCGCACGACTGAAATCGTGGGCTTTCGCGCTGCTTCCGCTGTAAGCTACCCCACCCTACTCTCTCGGTGTGACACACCTCGCTGCTTGAGGCCGGAGGCTCCAGGTTGAATCACGCTGAAACGCGGCGTCCGGTTCTTTCTGCTGGCAACAAAAGCAGTTCACCAACCGGCCTCGCCGCACCGCAGTGATGGCCTTCGTCAGCGGTTAGGAACGCAAGTTAGGAACGCAAGTAGGCACATTGTTAGTTCCGAGCCAGTTTCCCGAACTGTTCGGCGGTCGATTGTGTTCCTTTCGCGATAACGATATCGCCGCCTCGGAGTTCGGCATCCGCATCAGCAATCATCAGCCATCCCTCACCGGGACGACGGATTGCGATAACAGACATGGTCACGTCTGCATCCGACACACCGCCGGTAACTGCCGTTCCATCGAGTCTGCTGCCGTCGGTGATTTCTGCCCGGATGAGAATCTCGTCGCTTTCTTGGACGGCCAACTGCACGACTGGGTGGACCGTAATATCGCGAAGCACGCCTTCGCTGATATCGAGAGCGGCATCGCTGATCGATTCGGTACTGGTGCCCAGATGAATAAGCCCGCGCAGTTTGACAGGGTCTTCGGCATCGGCTGCGGCCTGTAGCACCCACGCCTCGAATCGGGATTCGAGATTGTCGACTTCGATCTCGAGATTGCTGACTTCCTCGGCGAGTTCTTCGTCGTCAAACAGGACACTGCTGTAGGCGAGATCGACGGCCAACTCAGAGAGGTTTTTCATCTGGACGATTGCATCGACTGCGCGCTCTAAGTCCGCGATATCGGAGGGTTCGGGTGGTGCTGGGTCGTAGGCCGTTCCAGTAAGTGTTTCATAGACGGGGCCGATCTCCGATTCCGGTCCGCGAAGCAAAGCGACGTCCCCGGCGTTGATTGTCGTCTCTCGGCCGGGGTTGAGCAGCCACTCATCACCGCGTCGGAGTGCGATCATTCGAACGCCGGTTTCGGACTCGAGATCGATTTCACCGAGCGTCTTGTCCGCGTACGTCGAGTCGGCGGCCACCTCGCTTCGGAGCAGTGTTTCGACCGCCTCCGGGAGTGCTGCACGCATCGCCTCGGGCAGTCCGATCTCCTCGAGGACGATTTTGGCGATATCTCCGGCTGCATCACTAATCCGGTCGGTGGCGGTGACAATCCCCAACACGGGCGCTAGCTGTTCGGCATCCGAGGGGCTTCGGGCGGCCATCAACAATCCCATTTGGGCCCGAATCTCGAGGACATCCATTTTGTGCTCCAAGCGGACGACTTCGGCTGCGAGCTCCGCACTTCGGTTGAGCACGGCCGAATACGAGAGATCGATCAACAGCTCGGCGGTATCTTTCATCTCGATGAGGATGTCTTTGACATTCACCGGCTTGTATTCGACCGGCTTTGACAGCTCCTCGCTCTCGGAGATATCCATACTTGCATCCACCCATGCCAGATACAAAAGGATTCAGGCACAGAGCAACTGATTTACACCCCCGTCGACCACTCGCTGTATGAGCGTTCGCGATGAGTTCGACAGTTGGGCCACAAGCGGCCGGGATAAGGGAATGGAAGACCGCCACTGGCATACGGCCAAACACGCACTAGCACGAATGCCACTCGAGGCCGGCGACACCGTCGTCGATCTCGGCTGTGGCAGCGGCTATGCACTCCGGGCACTTCGAGAGACCGCCAACATTGGCCGTGGGATTGGCCTCGATGGCGCACCCGAGATGGTATCCAACGCTGGGTCATACACTGACGACAGTGCGATTGAGTTTGTCGTCGGCGACTTCGATTCACTGCCGTTTGCCACCAACAGCGTCGATCACGTTTTTTCCATGGAGGCGTTTTATTATGCGCCCGACCCGATTCATACTCTCGAGGAACTCCGCCGAATCCTCCGGCCCGGCGGCACATTCTTTTGTGCGGTGAACTACTACGAGGAAAACGAAGCTTCCCACGAGTGGCAGGACAACATCTCAATCGAGATGACTCGCTGGGATCGCAGCCAGTACCGCGAGGCGTTCCGCAAAGCCGGACTGTTTGTCGCCGAACAGGATACGATCGCTGATCTCGAAATCGAGATCCCTCCAGCCGAGGCGTTTCCGACTGACGACTGGGAGAGTCGTAAAGCAATGGTCGACCGATATCGTACTTGGGGCACGCTGCTGACCGTCGGCGTTGCTCCCTGACAGCAGGCGATTGCCGACAAAACTGGTTTTGAGCTGATGACGCCGACGAACCGAGCTACACGCTATTGAATGGCGAACTGTTTTGTAGGCGGGTTGCAGTGAATCCGTATGAGCCGTCGGCCCTACGTGTTGGGCGGTGTGTTTCTCGCAATTGCCGCGCTCGCAGCTGTCATCCTCTTTGAGGTTCTTGGGACGGTCTTTTTCGCCCTGTCGGTCGCCTATATGCTGGTTCCGCTTCGTCGCCGGCTCCGCAACCGAGGGGTTTCGAGAATCACTGCCACTGTATCAGTGACCGCAGTTGCCGTCGCCGCTGTTTTGACATTGTTTGGGCCGCTGGCGTATCTCCTTGTCATTCGGTTTTCGGAGGTTACCGCGCTGATCGCAACCCTTCCAGAGTCAATCACACTGTCGGCCGCCGGCTTTAGCTACGAGCTAGTCGTTGCAGATCTGTTTGCGGCGCTCACCCAAGAGCTTGCGGCTGTCGGCCGGTCGATTGCGGCGGGCCTACCGGTGTTGGCAATTAAACTTGTCCTGTTCGTGTTGTTGGTGTTTTCGTTGCTCCACAACCAACGGAACATTCGGGCAGCGACCATTGCTGTTGTCCCGCCTGCGTACCGTGATATCGCTGCCGCACTCCACACCCGTGCTCGAGAGACACTGTTTGCACTGTACGTCCTGCAGGCTGCAACCGCGCTTGCGACGTTTCTGCTCGCGCTGCCCGTCTTTTTGTTGTTTGGCTACAGCTCGCCGATTATTCTCGCCACTGTCGCAGGCATTCTCCAGTTCGTTCCGGTTGCTGGGCCAAGCCTTCTAATTGTTACACTCACCGGTAGCCATCTGTTTGTTGGTGACTTCGTTGGCGCGCTGCTGGTCGCCCTTGTCGGCGGTGCGCTGATCGTTGCGCTGCCGGATGCGGTAATCCGCCCGCGGTTGGCCAGCAAAACGGCTGACATCTCGAGTAGCCTCTATTTCATTGGCTTTGTCGGCGGGCTGTTGAGTTTGGGCGCGCTCGGAATTATTGTTGGCCCACTGGTCGTTGCACTGTTGGTTGAGGCAGCCTCGCTGGTTGCCGAGGAGTTCGAAACCGAACCCGAAGCGACGGCGTCGGCCGACGCCCCAGTTAACCAACCGTCGGCCGACACTACTGATGGGACTACCGCGGCTACTATTGGCGAGCCAGCCGCCGACACTGTCGATGAATCACAACAGGCAGATTCGACCGACGACTGATGTGGCCGACGAGTCATCTGACGGGAGGAGACGCTGTCCAACAAGGTGACATCCTCGCCGGCCTACACGCCGAGATTCTCTCGTTGCAAAAGACAGCCACCACCGCTGGGCAATAGCGGCCTCGTCGAACGCCTCGAGGCCAGATTAACTCAGCACGAACTCCGCAATCGGCGGTGTCAGAAACGCCTCGACGAACGCTGCAACAATGAGGATAATAGCCAGTCCCAACAACACACGGTAGGCAAGCCGCAGCACCTCGGCGAGATCGAAAGACGATTGGGTGCCTCGCAGCACGCCAGCGACAGTCATGCCGACGTGGAGTCCGAGGCCACCGGCGATGAGAATCGCTGGTACCTCGATAATTCCGTGTGGGCCAACGAGCGCCAGAAACACGATGGGTTCGACAACGCCGGCGACGAGTCCAATAATAAAGCCGTTCAGTAGCATATCGACGGCGGTCGGCACACCCAGTGCAACGCCACCGAAGACTGCGGTTGCCGAGACCAACCAGTTGTTGGCGGCGATCATCACGAACGCCCCGATCGGGATCGTTCCAAACACCTCGCCAACTCCCTCGTCTGTCGGAAGATCGATGGCAAACTCCGCGGTCACGAGCCAGCCGGCGGCCGCAGCCGCTACGAACAGGACAGTCGCTGCCAGCATCGACCCTGGCTGTCCGCGTGTGAACTCACCGACCGCCTTGAGGCCATCCCGAAACGCAGCCACGAACTGATGACGGTAGGCTGGCGAGTGGCGCTCCGATTGCGGTTGTTGTCCCGATTGCGGTTGTGATTCGTCCTCGAGGATACCGGCTGCTGGTTCGTTGGGGGCGGTGTGTTCGCTGTCAGTATCAGGCTCGCTTGCGCCTGTCTGCGTGTCGCCCGCATCTGACTCTCTTTTGCTGGCGTCAGTTTCTGCTTCGTCTTCTCTTTTGCTGGCGTCAGTTTCTGCTTCGTCTCCGTCCGGCCGATCCGACCCGCCGTCGGTCACCACCGCGCTGGGTTCTCTCTGGGTTTGTACCGACCGAGAGACAAAGGGTCGCTCGGCGTACAGGGCGGTTTTGAACGCATCGACGAAGGGGATCGCAACGAGCGGGCTAATGATTCCTGTGAGCTGTGAGACGCCGAGGACACCAAACAGCGCCCCAAGCACGGCGAGACTACCGAATACTCCGAGTGCGACGAGCACGTATGCGAGAAACGAAAGCGGCTCGCGAACCGGAAAGCCGGCGCTTCGGCGGATCGCACCGCCGAGTGTCGTCCCCTCGACAACAATCGATTGGCCCGCAAACGCTACCGCCAACAGCCCTCCGAGAATGAGTGTTGCTGACAACAGCCCACCGATCAGTGTCGCGGCGATGCCAGCGACCGGCGAGACGACGACCAGACTCACACCGATGCCGAGCGGAACGATACCGACCAGAACAATTGCTATCTGGACGAGCACAATCCCGACAAACGCTTTCCAGTCACGACCAACTCCGACGACCGCATCAGCAACCCCGTCGCCGTCGTACAGACAGCCGTAGACTCCGTTGATCGCCGCAGCGTTGCTAATGCCGTTCGAAACAATGCTGACGACAACCGCAAGCATCACTGCAAGGCTGAGGATAGCTGCTATTTCTACCGACAGCACATCCAGCACTGCGGTCTCGAGTTCTGTGGGGATCGCATCAGGATCAACGTCACCTTCGGCGCCCGTCTCTTCGAGCGCCTCGAAGTCGACGGCCTCGATGGCCTCAAACAGGGCCTCGAGTCGGCCGTCGGCGACAAGCAAACCGATTGCGACCGCGATTCCAACGAGTATTGGCACTCGCGTTACCGCGGTGATTCCGAGGACTAACAGATACACTGGCAGGAGGCTAGCTGGCCGCTCGAGGAGTACCTGGCCAGCCGACCGAATGGCGGTTCCGATGTTCACATACCAGTATAGTTGTTGCCCCATAGTAATTTTCGGGGTTCGAGACTGCCAGTGTGTCGGCGTTCGGAGACACTCGATTGTCACTCCTGGGAACACCCCGACGACCACCGCCGTCAAGTACGCTCACGTCCAACAGTCACCAATGAGTGAGATGCAGTCCGGACCGCTCCAGCCGGACCGCCCTGGCGAGAATCGGCCCTTCGAGGTCGACGCACCGTTCGAGCCTGCCGGCGACCAACCCGAGGCGATCGAGCAGTTGGTAGCTGGCTATCAACAACGAATGGCCGAACAGACACTGTTGGGTGTCACCGGCTCGGGCAAAACGAACACCGTCTCGTGGGTCATCGAGCAGATCGAAGCCCCGACGCTCGTGTTGGCCCACAACAAGACCCTGGCAGCCCAACTGTACGAGGAGTTCCGCAATCTGTTTCCTGACAACGCTGTCGAGTACTTCGTTTCCTACTACGACTACTACCAACCAGAGGCCTACGTCGAACAGACTGACACCTACATCGACAAGGACATGTCGATCAACGAAGAGATCGAACGACTTCGGCACTCTGCGACCCGGTCGCTTCTAACCCGTGATGATGTGATTGTTGTCGCCTCCGTCTCGGCGATCTACGGGCTGGGCGACCCTGCGACCTATCGTGATCTCGCCTTAGAACTGCGCATCGACCAGCAACTCGAGCGCGATGAGCTGTTGGCCCGGCTCGTCGATCTTAACTACGAGCGCAACGACGTTGATTTCTCACAAGGGACGTTTCGGGTTCGCGGCGATACGGTCGAGATCTTTCCGATGTACGGCCGGTATGCCGTCCGCGTGGAGTTTTGGGGCGACGAGATCGACCGCCTGCTCAAAGTCGATACGCTGGCGGGTGAGGTCAAATCAACCGAACCGGCCGCGTTGATTCATCCGGCAGAACACTACTCAATGCCAGAGGACACACTGCAGGGGGCTATTGACGAAATACACGAACTCATGGAACAACGCGTTCGTTACTTCCAGCGACAGGGTGATCTTGTCGCCGCCCAGCGAATCGAAGAACGCACGACCTTCGACATCGAGATGCTCCAAGAGACAGGCCACTGTTCCGGAATCGAAAACTACTCGGTTCACTTTTCGGATCGAGACTCCGGCGAGCCGCCGTACACCTTGCTCGATTATTTCCCGGATGACTTTCTGTGTGTGGTCGATGAATCCCACGTCACCCTTCCGCAGATCAAAGGTCAGTTCGGCGGCGATAAATCCCGCAAAGACTCACTGGTCGAAAACGGCTTTCGGCTCCCGACTGCCTACGACAACCGCCCATTGACCTTCGAGGAGTTCACCGAAAAAACCAATCGCATGCTGTATGTCAGTGCGACACCCGGCGACTACGAGTTGGACAACTCCGAACAGATTGTCGAACAGATTGTCCGACCCACACATCTAGTCGATCCGAAAGTCAAGACCACTTCCGCAACAGGTCAGGTCGAAGACCTCTTAGAACGGATCAACACGCGAATCGACCGCGACGAGCGCACGCTCGTGACGACGCTCACCAAGCGGATGGCCGAGGATCTCACCGAGTACTTCGACGAGGCCGGCATCGCAGTCGCCTACATGCACGACGAAACCGACACCCTCGAGCGCCACGAACTCATTCGAAGCCTGCGGCTCGGCGAAATCGATGTACTCGTCGGCATCAATCTCTTGCGGGAGGGACTGGACATCCCCGAGGTGTCGCTGGTTGCGATTCTCGATGCCGACCAGCAGGGATTCTTACGCTCTGAGACCACGCTCGTCCAGACGATGGGTCGGGCCGCTCGCAATGTCAACGGCGAAGTCGTGCTGTATGCTGATGAGACAACCGATGCGATGGCAGCTGCCATCGACGAAACCCAACGCCGCCGTCGGATCCAACAGGAGTTCAACGCCGAAGGCGGCCATGAGCCGACGACCATCGAAAAGGCCGTCGGCGAGACCAACCTGCCGGGGTCGAAAACCGACACCAGCGGGCTGGCAACCGAGTCGCCAGCGTCTGCCGAGGAAGCGACCGAACGAATCACACAACTCGAAGCTCGCATGCAAGAGGCCGCCAGCAATCTCGAGTTCGAACTCGCAGCGGATATCCGCGACCGGATTCGCGAACTTCGGCAGGCGTTCGATGTTTCTGCTGAGGTGGGTGTCGAACCGGAAACAGACCCTGAGTTCTGAGTTGGTGTTCACCGAACAGGCGGAAACGCCTTTGACGGAGTACCGCATTGGGTGAAGTATGCCCACTGCTGACGCTCCGGAACGAACGCCCGAACCGGCGAGTTCACCGTCGGACGTCGAAGACTGGCTGACGCTGATTGATTATCTCACCAGCGAGTTTGCCGACAACGACCAAGTACTCGAATGTGAACTCGAAGACGTCTCGGTTGCAGTTCCAATGCAGATGTCGCCAGATGCTGAAACAGCTAACTGGCGGTTCGACGGCGGCCTTACAATGAGTGTCGGTGAAGTCAGTGTCCCGCTGCGCGATTGGCGGCGCTATTGGGAACGTTCGGACTGAGATTATTCGGTTTCGGCGGCCTCGAGTTCAGCCTCGAGTTCAGGTTCGCCCTCAACGCCGACTTCGGAAAGTTCGTCGACGTCCAGATTTGTCAGCAGTTCGTCGATCTTGTCCAGCCCAAGCATCTCGCGTGTCTCGTCGTCAAACTCCCGACTTTCGAGTTCGCGGCCGGCTGACTGGATATCGCTGCCGGTCAGTTGGCTGCCGTAGCGACCAACCAGCGAGGTGAGTTCCTGTGGCAGGATGAACGTCGAGGAGTCACCCTCGCCGATGCGTTCGAGACTCTCCATGCCGCGTTCGATAATCGCACGCTCGCCCATCGATTCGGCGGATTTCGCCCGGAGGACGGTCGAAATCGCCTCTCCTTGTGATTCAAGAATCTGGCTCTGTTTTTCGCCCTGCGCACGGATGATGTCGGCTTGCTTGTCTCCTTCGGCTTTTTCGACCGCCGAGCGACGTTGACCTTGGGCTTCGAGAATCATTGCCCGGCGACGCCGTTCGGCAGAGGTCTGTTCTTCCATTGCGCGTTTGACCTCTCTGGAGGGGCTTACTTCCCGAACCTCGACGGCCTCGACGCGAATTCCCCACTCGTCGGTCGGCTCGTCGAGTTCCCGACGGATGCGGGCGTTGATCTCATCACGTCGCGAGAGCGTATCGTCGAGTTCGAGATCACCAATAACTGCCCGAAGCGTCGTCTGGGCGAGATTCGAGATTGCCGTCTCGTAGTTGTCGACCTCCAAAAACGCCTTTTTGGCGTCCATGATCCGGTAGTAGACGACCGCGTCGGCCCGTACGGGCGAGTTGTCCTGTGTGATCGCCTCCTGTGGTTTGACATCGATAATTCGGGTTCGCATATCGAACCGATAGGTTCGAGAGACAAACGGCGGAACGAGATTCAATCCCGGCTCGAGTAGCTTGCGGTACTCACCGAAGACGGTCAGTGCGCGTTTTTCGTAGGCCTCGACGATCTCGACCGCACTGGCGAGTGTCACACCGGCGAGAATAATCGCCAACAGCCCGACGGCGAACACCGGACTGAGCCCCGCAAACAGCAGCACGCCAACCATCCCGGCCGCAAACACCGCGAGCGTCGTCCAGACACCGTCCGGAATCCGCCCACGGGCTCCACTGGTTACGCTGACAAGCGTATTCATACCGCTAGTTGGATCTGGCTACACTTACGACTATCCCTGTCAGCCACGTTCCATAGATTAACAAGGCGGATGCCACGGGGCTTGACCCCGAGGCGATTCACCCCGGTTTGTAATCCGCGTGTTTTTGCCCTCTCCACGCTGACAGACAGTGTGTTCAGTCTCAACGTCCCCGTTCCAGGCTCGCTCGCCCGCCTCGCGAGTGAGTTGTACCCACAACTCGTCGCGTTCGATACCATCCGCGAGCAGCATACGCTGGTCGTCAAGCGGTTTGACGAGACAACCCTCGAGACTGCCTCATCCGACCACCAGCTGTCGGTGCTCCGCAAACAGCTACCGACAGTGTTGGCAGCCACGCCTGCCTTTGAGCTGCGAGTTGGCTCAATTGATTGGTTTGTCGATCCACCCTGTGGCACTGCGCCAGTTGTGTATCTGGCCGTCGACAGTCCGGGCGTCTATAGCCTTCATACACAGCTCGTCGAGACCTATGGTGCCATTTCTGGCCTCGAGGGCGACGACTACGTGCCACACATTACACTCGCCCGCGGGGGCTCAAATGATGCTGTCGGTCGGTTGGCCCAGCAGTCCATCGAACCACTCTCGTGGACGGCCTCAGAACTCCTGTTGTGGGACGCACGCTACCGCGAAGCCGTCACGCGGTATTCGCTTCCCACCTAAGAGGAGTTTCGTTTTCGAACCCTCATTGCCACTGGCTCGTCGGGATGCATCGTCAGCGAGCCGCGAAGCTGCAGTTGGTCGTCTCCGAGATGCTCCAGCCGATACGTTTGACCGACAGTCGCCAGAATAACGGTTGCTTCGAGCATCGAAAACTGCTTGCCGATACAGTGTCGCGGGCCGCCGCCGAATGGGAAAAACGCGAACCGTGGCCGCTGGCTACGTTGGTCGGCTCGCCAGCGGTCGGGATTGAACTGTTCTGGGTTGTCGTACCAGCGTGCTGATCGGTGGACGACCCACTGTGGCAGCATGAGCCCTGCGCCCGCTGGAATCCGATAGCCACCGAACTCACAGTCGAGTGTTGTCTCCCGAAACAGTGTGTACACTGGTGGATACAGCCGCATTGCCTCGTTGAGTACTCGTTGTGTATACTCGAGTTGCCGACTGTCGGCGGCTGTTGGCCGCTTCGAGCCGAGTACCTCCTCGAGTTCTGTATGAAACCGCCGTTCGGCTGCCGGATGCCTCGAGAGGAGATACCACGTATAGGTAAGCATCAGCGCTGTGGTGTCGTGGCCAGCCAACAGCATCGTCATCATCTCATCGCGGATATCCGCCTCGGTTGTCTCGCCGCGTTGTTGGGCCCGAAGGAGAATAGATAGCAGATCCATCGGCTCGTCACCTCCGGTGCCGTGGGCGGTTCTGCGACGCGCTCCGACGAGTTCTTCGATGATGGCCTCGAGTGCCGCTACGGCTGCATCGAACTCGCGGTTTTTCTGTGTCGGTGCCCACTCCGGTATGAGCCGACTGAACGGATCGGGCTCAAAGCGGGCCCCAAGCGGCTCGAGATGCGTCTGTATCGCCTCGATTCGGTCGTCCTCGAGTTTCGAGCCGAACATCGCCGAGACGATAATCCGGACGGTGAGCCGTGCCATCTCGACGTTGATATCGATCCGCTCACCCGACGACCACTCTGTTAGTGCCGTTTCGGTGTGGGCGCTCATCATCTCGGCGAGCGTGTTGATTCGCCCACTGCGGAATGCAGGCGCTGCACGCTGTCGGGACTGTTTCCACCGTTTGCCGCTGCTTGTCAACAGGCCGTCGCCGAGCAGTCGGTCGATTGCATCGTCGCCCAGATCCAACTTTGGGAACGCTGCGGACTCCGAGACGAGCACTCGCTCGATGTCACGGGGGTTGGTTAGCATATACAGCGGTTGGGGCCCCATGTCGAACTGTACGACATCGCCGTAGGCGTCCGCACAGGCGTCCATGAACGAAAATGGGTCTGCAGCATACTGGTGTGTGTTTCCAAAAAACGGCACCCCGTTCGGCCCCGGTGGGTGACGACGCATTAGCGACAGTAGGCATGGTAGCCGATTAAGCCTTCGGCTGGCTCCTCAGATCTCGTCGTCCGGTTCGTGTTTGGCCGCCATTTTTTGTGCTTCGGTTGCGAACCGCTCGCGGTCACTCTCGTCGACCGTACTGAGTTGGTCGTCGTCGGCCTCGATAGCGGCGGTTTGCGGCCCGCGCTGCTGGAGCAGCGTCATTGATAATTCCTTGCGGAGTTGGTACTCGCCGTCGACAGTTGCGTATACGAACGAGATCAGATTCCGGTCGTCATAGCTTCGTTCGACAAGCCACAGCCGTGTCATACCAGTTATTCGGCCAGTGGTCTGTTGTGTGTATCGATCAGTTTCAATAAGGCCACGGTGAGTAAGGTGCCTCTGAGATGCCCGGTGTGGCCTATCATGTAGATTCGGTGGCTGCATGCAGCCCCACAGTACCCACATAGAACTGTTGGACGCACCTACTGTTTTAATTCATCGAACAAAAAATCAGTATTGATAATAGATTTGAAAACCCGGTAAGGGCAAGCTACTTGCCGCTCTCAGCAAAATAGTTGTCCAGACGTTGTACCATCATCTCCCCGTCTGCGTCTGAGCCATGTCATTCAGACACGTCCTCCAACTGCTTGCGGTCGGCTTGCTCGCCTGTCTGGTGGTCGGGAGTGGCCTCGCTGGCGGTGATACTGGTCACTCGGGGCTCGTCGTCGAACAGCACGGTTCGGGCCTTGCGCTCGAGGACGAATCGACGACGTATCTCTGGCAGTACAGTTCCTATTCGGTGACTGTTCGGTTCAACACCGACTCGGATCGTATTCATACGGTCTGTCTCAGCCAGTACGACGACGATACGGTCGATCAGCCACTGGTCTGTCAGTGGACGGCCGCCGAGACCGGCGAGCCAACCGACGTCACGCTCACCCAATCGGAGTGGCCCGAAAACATCTCCGGCGAAGAGACGCTTGCTGTTGAGGTGTATCCGGACAGAGACACCGATGCCGAACCGATCGAATCACACCAGCAGTCGGTTCATATCATCGAAAAAGACGGTGATCTCGCGGGCAACGGGCTGTCGAACGAACGCGAGATTGAACTCGGTACGCACCCCGCACTGGCAGACACTGACGGCGATGGACTCACCGACGGCGTGGAGGTTATGTTAGGAACCGACCCGCGTGATCCGATGACGCCCTACCGGATCGCTGTTGTCGGCATCGGTATGCTCACCACAGCTGCCTTTGGGTTTCTGTTGGTGGCTGGCCGTCTGTTGGTCGGCCTCCGCCGTTTCGGGTTTACTGTCGGACGTGATGATGAGACTGAGCCTGCCGCTGGGGTCGACCAACCGCTCCTCGAGCCGCCTGTCCGCGACGAAAAGCGGGTCAAACAGTTGTTGTCGGCCCATGAGGGCCGGCTCAAACAGTCACAGATCGTCGAGGCCACCGAATGGTCGAAATCAAAAGTCAGCCGGCTGCTGTCGTCGATGGAAGACGACGGCGAGATCACTCGCATTCGACTCGGCAGAGAGAACCTGGTGTGTCTGCGCGGGCATGAACCCGCCGACATCACGCCGTCGTGGGACGACGACGGCTCGTCACGTTGAACTGACCGGAGCCCCTACCGGGCGTTGATGGATACCGAGACGCTTCGTCAGCGGGTGGCTACCGCGCCCTGCGAGCCAGGCGTCTACCAGTTTCACAACGGCGAGACAGTGTTGTATGTGGGCAAAGCCGTCGATATTCGCTCGCGGGTTCGTTCCTACGGCGACCCACGGAGCGACCGCATCCGGCAGATGGTTCGGGCCGCCGACCGCCTGGAGTTTGCGGTTACTGACACCGAAACCCAGGCGCTGTTGCTCGAGGCCAACCTGATCAAACGCCACCAGCCGCGGTATAACGTTCGGCTGAAAGACGACAAATCTTATCCGCTTGTGCAGTTCACCGCACATCCCGTACCGCGAATCGAGATTACCCGTGATCCTGACGATGCGGCCACCGTGTTTGGGCCGTTTACCAACAAGACTCGCGTTGAGACGGTTCTCAAAGCGATCCGCGAACAGTACGGACTGCGCGGCTGTTCGGATCACAAATACAGCGGCCGCGACCGTCCCTGTTTGGACTACGAGATGGGCCTGTGTACGGCACCCTGTACCGGCGAGATCGACCCTGAAGACTACCGCGAAGACGTTGCCTCGGCAGTCCGGTTTTTTGAGGGCGAAACCGGGATGTTGAGCGACCCACTCAGAGATGAGATGCAAGCGGCCGCCAGCGAGCAGGCCTTCGAGCGTGCGGCGAACCTCCGTGATCGACTCGAGACCGTCGAAACCTTCCACGGCGGCGGTGAATCGGCTGTTTCCGGTCGAAGCCGCGAACGCAGTGTTGACGTCTTGGGAGTTGCTCTCGAGGGTGACAAGGCCACAGTCGCCCGACTCCACAGCGAGGATGGCCAACTGGTCGATCGCTCGCGGCACACGCTTGATGCACCGGCGGCCAACCACCGGGTGGCCGCGTTGCTGTCGGCGTTTATCCCGCAGTATTATGCCGAACGTGCGTTTCCCGACGCGCTGTTGCTTTCCGAACAGCCAACCGACCGGGAGGTCATCGCGTGGCTCGAGGCCGAGGGTGTTGCCGTCCGGGTTCCCGGTGCGGGCCGTGAGTCGACGCTGGTTGATCTCGCAGTAAAAAACGCCCACCAAGCGCCGACTACCGGCGATCCACTCGGGCGACTCGGCGAGGAGTTAGGGATTGGACGACCCACCCGAATCGAGGGGTTCGATGTGAGCCATTCACAAGGCAAGGCGGTCGTCGGCAGTAACGTCTGTTTCGTCGAAGCCCGCGCCGAAAAACGGGCCTACAGACGCAAGAAACTCACCGACCGAAACGACGATTATGCCAACATGTGCGAGTTGGTCGGCTGGCGGGCCCGCCGAGCACTCGAGGGTCGCGATGATCGGCCCGATCCGGATCTCCTGTTGATAGACGGCGGCAAGGGCCAACTCGAGGCTGCCCGTGATGCCCTCGAGCAAACCGGCTGGGACAGACCAGTCGTCGCACTCGCCAAAGAACAGGAACTCGTCATTACACCCTCCCGCGTGTTCGATTGGCCCAACGATGCGGCACATCTTCATGTCTGTCAGCGCGTCCGCGATGAGGCCCACCGGTTTGCCGTCCAGTATCACCAGTCGCTCAGAGACGAGGTCTCGACCGCACTTGATGGGATTCCGGGTGTCGGCCCACAGACTCGGCGTCGCCTTTTGGGTCGGTTTGGCAGCGTCGAGAACGTCCGCAACGCCTCGCGGACGGATCTGTTGGATGTTGCGGGTGTTGGCGAAAAAACCGCCGCAGCGATCAACGAACGGCTGTAATCAGGCGATTCGGTCGTACTGGTCGGCCAACTTTTCGGCAGCCTCGCCCAACAGTTCGGTTTCGTCGGCCTCGAGGTTCCATTCGACGATTGTTTCGACGCCCTCTGCGCCGAGTTTGGCCGGCACGCCGAGACCAACGCCGGTGTGGCCGAACTCGCCGTCGAGGACGACCGAACAGGGAAGTACCTCGCCGGTATCGTTGAGAACGGCTTCGACCGTGTGTGCAACGCCGCTGGCCGGACCCCACTCTGTGGCTCCCTTGCGTTCGATCACGTCCATTGCTGAGGCCTGAAGCGCAGAGAGGATGTCGTCTTTTTTTTCCTCGCTGAATGTGGGATCGCGGCCGTCGATGCGAACTTTCGAAAAGACCGGAACCTGGGCGTCGCCGTGTTCGCCCAGAATCGTCGCTTCGACGTTCTGGACGCCGGTCTTGAAGCGTTGGCTGAGCACATAGCGGAACCGTGCCGAATCAAGCCGTCCGCCGAAGCCAATTACGTGTTCACGGGGTCGGTCGCCCGCTTCGTACAGATGGCGGTTTAGCAGATCAACGGGGTTTGAGGTGGTGACAGTAACGAACTCGTCAGTGTATTCGGCCAGCGAATCGCTAATGTCTTGGATAATTGGGGCGTTGTCTTCGGCCAGATCGAGACGGCTTTGGCCGGGCGAGCGTGGAATGCCAGCAGTGATAACGACGACATCCGACCCCTGGGTGTCGGCGTACTCGCCCTGTCGAACCACCGTATTCGAATCGTAGGCCACTCCGTGGTTAGTGTCAGCGGCCTGACCGATAGTGGTCGCTTCCATATCGGGGATATCGACAAACACCAGTTCGTCGACGACATCTCCCAAGGCGAGCCGGTAGCCTGTGGCTGCGCCGACGGTACCTGCCGCGCCGACAATGCTGACTTTTGGCATACTTGGCTTACGCGGGGACTTTCCGTGTAGCTTTCGGTGGCCTAACTCGATGTCTCGAACCTCGAGTCAACTCGACTGTACGTTGGTCTCCCCCGGAGACCTCCTGACTGCGTGCTGCCGTGTTGCTGAAAAGCCATATCTGCCGCAACAGGCAGATTTATTAGCGAAATTACGTTACGGATACATGAATTGTGGGAAGAGAAACTGAAATGACTAACAAGAACAAATTAGATGCGGTAAAGACAAACACTGAGTGGGTGGTGATGAAGTGTTTGATTAATGCACAACAGGAGACTGTGCGTGCCATGGAGCATCACGCGTTGTCGTCGCTCACACAACGAGACCAGCTTAGTAACAGAGAACTACTGGCAACGCTTCGGGAGGCCAAACACAGCCACGAGCGTGCTATTGCTGATATCGATACTGCCCTCGAACAGCTCACTGCCCAGGCCTCGACAGACGGTGAAGTGTCCGTAGACAGCGCCGAACAGTAGGGAGTCGTTTGGTTCTCCCTCGAGGAGTAGTGAGTGCGGCCCCTCCGGAGTATTCTGTCATGTCGTCTTTTATTGGTATATAGGCATAGAATCGGAGTTTATATACACATACGTCAGCGAGTGTTTGGAAATGCGGCTCGTACAGCCCACGGATTTCGAAATCCTCGATGCCCTGTCTGATGGGAGACGAAATACTGCAGCGAACATCGCTCATCTCATCGACCGAAATCGGTCGTACATCAACACGAGGTTACCGATTTTGGCTGATTACGGACTCCTCAAACGTGTCGGCCCAGCACCCAGTAGTGGACTCTATGA
>LKML01000082.1 GCA_001563795.1 Haloferacaceae archaeon B1-Br10_E2g22
TGTCAAGGCCAGACCCTGGCCGGCCAATAACGCGAAGCGTCGGGACGGACTCAAAAAGCGACCGCGTGTAGTCGTTTTCCGAGTGCACAAACAGGCCGTCGGCTTCTTGGGCGTGGGCAACGAGTTCATCGGTGCGGTAGCGTGCTTTGGGAACGACATCAAGACTGACACCAGCGAAGGCATCAGCGATACGATCCACTGACCGGAAGCTGACAATTTTCTGCATCATTATGTCTCACTCACACTGATTGTATGTCAGTGGTTCGGTTTGATCGGTCGTGCTCGGATGCGGTTGATTCTCCCAAAATCTCATTCGTCGGTTGTCTGGTCGTGGCGGTACTGCGCCAGCGCCCGCGTTAAAAAAAAGAGCCCAACAGCAACGAACAACAGTGATGTAATCGGGTCACGGCTGACGACTAACACCCCGATACCGGTAACGCAGAGAAAAATACCAGCAAAGGTGTTGATGGGCAGTTGGTTGTCGGTACTAGATGGCATACTTCCAAAATATGTATTGAATTTAATATGTGTGTCGGTTCGAAAACGACCGGATTGAAGCGGCTACTGCGTTCGCTTCAATTGAAGAAGTTCGTCCGGTTTTTGAGGACGCCACGAACGATGTTCGAAAGCGGCTTGGCCGCAAGCGTGAGGGCGATCATGATCCAGAGGATGATCGCGATCGTACTTCCGAAGAAATACAGCGGATTGTTCCCACTGATAAGCATACTCCGAAGGAACGCCCCCTCGATGATTGGTCCCAAAATCACCCCGAGGATGAGTGGGATCATCGAGTAGTTGTTCTCTCGCATCACAAAACCGATGATGCCGAAAAGGAACATTAGCCAAACATCGAACATGCTGCTCCGCATCGCAAACGCCCCGATCACGGTCAGCGCTAAGATTGCAGGGACAATAATGTTTGCCGGCATCGTCACCACGCGAACGAGATATTTCGAGACCAACAGCGCGAAAATCAGTAACACGATGTTGGCGACAAGCAGTGAGAGGATAATCACGTTCGCCTCAAGCGAAAACTGCTGCATGAGTTCTGGACCGGGCTGTAGTCCGTGCAGCAACAACGCAGCGAGCATGACAGCGGTCGTCCCACTTCCAGGGATGCCTAGTGCGAGCGTCGGGACGAGCGAACCCGCGGTCACGGCGCTGTTTGAGCCTTCAGAGGCAATAACGCCGTCAGGATTGCCCTCACCGAACGAATCGGGATCTTTTGAGAGTGATTTTGCTGCCGCCCAGCTCACGAAGTTCGCAACCGAGGTTCCCGCCCCGGGCATCGATCCGATTACCAGACCAATACCCATCGCGCGAAACAGCGCAACCGGTCGTGTAATCACATACCTGACGCCGCCGATAATCTCTTTGTAGGACGTTTCGATTGAGTTGTCCTCACTGATCGCTCGCTTGTTGATCAAATAAAACAGCTCCGAGATTGCGAACAGTCCGACAACAACCGGCACGAACGGCACCGAGTCATAGAGCCCGAAAAAGCCGAAATCAAGCCGGCGCTGGCCGGTCGTTGGATCGACCGGCATCGCGGCGATTAGCAGCCCAATAAATCCGGCAATAAGCCCTTTTCTGACGTTGTCGCCGATGGCGACGGCAACGGCTGCCAGTCCAAAGATCCCGAGGACGAAGATTTCTCGGTTCGTAAAGAGAAACGCGATGTCACCGATTGGCTGGAGCAAAAAGAGGATAATGAGGGCAGCGACAAAGCCGCCAACGGCACTCGCGAAAATCGAGATGCCGAGCGCTTTCGAGGCCTCACCCTGCTTAGACATCGGGTACGCATCGAGGACGGTCGCCGTTGCCCCCGCCGTTCCGGGGGTGTTGATCAGCACCGCGGGGATCGCCCCGCCGTAGCTGGCACCCACATAGATCGCCGAGAGCGTGACAAGCGCAATCTCCGGGGTCATTGGGAGCGTAAACGGGAGCGCGATTGCGACCGTGTTGGTTCCAGTAAAGCCGGGGATCGAGCCGGCAAGCATTCCAAACATCACGCCAACCGAGATGAACAGCAAATTCTCAAGTGTGAGCAGAACCCCAAGTGCTTCGACGATTAGCCCAATCGTCATCGTCGCTCACCCTCGTTCGTCGCAGTCGCTACTGGGTGCTGTTGAGCGTGTGACGCAGTGGCTGCATGTGCGCACGGCAACCCTGTTTGCGGATACGACGATGGTGTCTCATATTTCATAATCCGAGTGGTCCTTGTGGTGGGCGCAGACCCATTATCTGAACGAACATAATGTAGACGAACGCCAGTATCAGCGCTGTCGAAATGATCATCCATTTCGGGTCACGCCGGCCGCCAACGAGCATGATGCCGATCATGCCGAAAACGGTTGCAATAACAAAGCCGATAAACTCAATCGCCCAAATATAGCCGATGGCGACCGCAGTAAATCCGAGTGATCGTCGCCATTTGTAGCCCGTTTGTTTAATCGTATTTTTGAACCCTAGCTCTCCGGTATGTTTGCGGAGTTCGCGCCCCTCGTCAACAAGCACGGTGAGTGTGATAACTCCGAGAATACCGATAACAAAAAACGGATAGTATAGATTTGAGAGCCGAATACGGCCGAACGTGCTCTCAATATACAACACCCCCAACAGTAAGCCGGCAAGCGGGAACGCTAATTTGAACAACGCAACCGCTGCGGTTGACGGCTCTAAGCTGTCGGTTGTGTCAGTTTCTGTCTCTGTCTCTGTTGAGGTCATGGGGGAAGTCCGCTATGGCGACTGAGGCCGATGCTGGTTACGGTCGTTACGACTGTACATACTGGTCGAACAGTGGTGCGAAGTCGAGATACGTCTCGTAGGCCGACTCGAGGATCTCGTCAGTCTCATCTGGTGTGTTCCAAATGAGTTTCCCTTCTTCACCAATCTCTTCGAGATCAGCTCGGTAGTCCTCGTTGCTGTGGGCGGTTTCGAATGCCTCTTGCACGTACTCATACCGGTCTGGGTGGGCTTCGGCGGCCGATGCCGACACGTAGTAGAACTGCGTCCCATTCGATGGTGCATAGTCGATGTCCGTTCCCAGTTCATCATTGATTGGCGGGGCATCGTTCGTCAGATCTGGCTCCGGATTCTCCTCCTGATAGATGCACAGACAGTGCGAATCGTTCGCGATTCCAGCACTGTTGTACACACTCCGAGCAGCTACGTCGATCTCTTCTTGAAGCAGGGCTGTCTCTGTCGGGCCTCCACCGTCGAACGGAACGATCGTCATGTCTGCTTCTGTCTCCTCCAGTAGCTGGATAATGGACAACACGTTTCGGTTCGTCGGACCGGACGCGCCAACGGTGATGTCGTTATCGACCGAGTAGTCGACGAGTTCCTCGATTGTTCGGAAGCGGTCTTCGTCCTCGCGCACACGGATCACTGCCGCCTCTCCCGAGAGGGTTCCGAGCGGCTGAATATCATCTAACGTAAACTGTGGGTCGGTTCCTTCCGATTCGTCAACAGCAACCGCAGCCGGCGTTGCCGGCGAGAGCGTTCCGCCGATCTGGAGCACTTCTTCATCTTGGACAACCGTTGTCACCGCGGTCCGTGTTCCCGCTCCATCTCGGTAGTCGATGCTCAGGTTGGCATCGAGCGCGTCTTCGAAGTATTCCTGGATCTGCCGGAAGTTGGTGTCGACGCCACCACCTTCCGAGTAGGCGTTAACGAAGTTAAGTGAACTCGGTGGATAGTCGTCACCGTTTCCGTTACCGGTACATCCTGCGAGTGCTGTTGCGCCGATTCCTGCGCCGGCCAGCTTGACAAACTGCCGTCTCTCAATATCGACCATTACGGACTAATCAAATAGCTACCCATACATATATATTTCTATTAATGGTGATTAATGTTCGACTAAAAAATTCGCACACCGAGAGTATCGGTGCTCGATTAGTCGACGCGTGACGCTTCGAACACGTCTTCGTCGATGGTTACGCCGAGACCGGGGGCCTCTGGCGGATCGATTGTGCCGCCGTCCTCAACATAGATCGCCTCGCGGTTTTCGATGTACGGTCCCGAGATGTACGTACCTGGATCGTCGATGTCGTCGTCCAGCACGGCGAACTCGATGAGCCGGCACTGTCGGCTTGCGGCTGCCACGTGGAGGCTGGCAGCGTAGTTGATTGCCGGCCCGAGCGCGTGTGGCACCATCTCTTTGTCGAACGCTTCGACGAGGCCCGCCACGCGCATTGCGCCCGTGATTCCTCCTACGTAGTCGACCGATGGCTGGTAGATATCCAGCGATTTTGCCCGAAGATGGTCGAGTGCGGGATAGTGTGGGGTGTGCGTCTGATAGCCCGAGATAGGCACCGTGAACTTGTGATTGAGCTCCGCTTGCCCCTCGATATCCGTATGCGAGATCGGTTCTTCGAACCACTCGACTTCGTACTCGCTGGCGGTTTTCGCGACTTTTGCGGCGTCGTTGTAGCTGTAGGAGGTGTTGGCGTCAATGGCGAGGCCGAACTCATCAGGAATGTTGTCCATGATGGTCTTTATGCGGTGTCGATCCTCGGACACACCGTAGCCCGCACCGATCTTCATCGCCTGGAATCCCTTGTCGGAAAGCCAGCCGGCGTAGTCAATTAGTTCCTCGGCCGTTTTGTCGACCGGGAATGTCGCGTAGGCTTTGACTTCGTTTGTCTGGCCACCAAGTAGCTGGTAGACCGGTTTTCCGACCTCTTTGCCTTTGATGTCCCAGAGCGCCTCATCGATCGCCGAGAGTGCGCCGTAGGCGCCGGCGCGTTTGACGTGAAGGTACAGCTCGTGCCAGATCGCCTTGACGTCCTCGGGATCCTTGCCGATAATGTGGCGCGACAGCGCATCGATGCTCTCGGCGAGGAACATGTTGTTCTCTTTCGAGCGGTAGAAGGATTCACCGAGGCCGGTGATTCCTTCGTCCGTGTGGACACGGACGACGACGGAGCTAATGTCAAGCTCGCGGTCGCCAACCTGTGCGGGCAACGAGGCAGCATCCACAGCACTGCCTAGTACAGCTGTTTCTACGTCGATGATTTCCATCCGTACTCACTCGACCTCAGTGAAGGGTAAAATAATTATCGATTATTACTGTTCTCGGCGACAGGGCAGATGTACGGTGCAGATCTGAACGAGACCACCACAGTCGGTCTGACGCAGACATGCCAGCCAGCTCTACAGCACGATCTGTGCCGGGCCGATCGCGTTGTACGCGGGTTTGTTGGTCGTGATTTCGACGGCGCGTTCGAAGTTGTCCAGTCCATCGACCTCATGCGAAATGTACTCGCTAATCGAGACACGGTCGCTGGCGACGAGTTCGGTCGCTAAGTCACCCGTGTCGCGACCGGGACCGGTTATCGATACGCCGGTAACAGGGTTTTGCCACGTGACGCTGCGTGTACGAATCGCCCGTGCGGAAAACGATAGCTCGCCAATGATGTAGCCAACCTGGACGACTGTTCCGCCGGGACGAGCGGCAGCAACCGCCTGTGCGACCGGATCATCGCCACTCGTGGCGTGGGTCTGCTCACCACCGACCGCCGAAAACACGACGTCGGCACCGACACCGCCTGTTCGAGCGTATATTTCGTCGACCGGATCGGTTTCAGTTGCATTGATCGGTTGAAGTCCGCGCCGGGCGGCAATCTCGAGCTTGCCAGCGTCGACATCGACGACGAACACCCGTTCGGCACCGACTGTCAGTGCGAGTTGGGCACACTGGTACCCCATGACGCCCGTGCCGATGACGGCGGCGACGTCTCCAGGATTCAACGGGCTGTTGTGGACACACAGCACCGAACTTGCCAGCGGTTGGAGTGCGGCGACCTCAGCGTCGCTCAGTGTCTGAGGGACGCGACGCAACGCGACAGCGGGAAGCGTCGCATACTCGGCGAGCGCGCCCGGGATGTCGTAGCCGATGTAGGTTTTGTCGGGACAGTACTCGCGTTGGCCCGCCGTGCAGTACGCACAGTCCCCACACGGGATTTTTCCGGGCGCATACACCCGGTCACCAACGGCAAGTGAGGTCACGTCCATGCCGCACTTGACGACCGTACCACAGAACTCGTGTCCGAACAAGCGCGCCGGGCCGGCGTCGAGTCGCTGGGTAACCGAGTCGGCATGTGCGATATCTTCACCCGCAAACAGTGCACACTCGGTCACGCTCAGCTGGACCCGATGGATTTCGAGTTCGACCTCGTCGGCTGCTGGCGAGGTTCGGTCGACGTCTTCGACGCTCGCCACGCCCGGGGCGGTACAGACGACTGCGTCCATGGGTTAGATCACGCCCTCAAGCCAGCCGCCGTCGACGCGGAACACCTCACCGGTGACGTAACTCGCACGCGGGGAGGCAAGAAACACAACGGCATCGGCGAACTCCTCGGGTGTTCCCGGTCGATCCAAGAGCACCTCGTCGGTCCGACTCTGAAGCGCCTCTTCGATGCTGATGTCTCGGTGTTGGGCGCGTCGTTCGACTTTGTACTCGATGCGCTCGGTCATGATGAACCGCGGCGTCACACAGTTCGCCCGCACGTCGGGTGCGTACTCTTTGGCGATCGTTTTGGTGAGCCCATACAGCCCGAGTCGGAACACGTTCGATATCGCGTGGTTTTCGGGGGGCTCACGCGCGGACGCACTCGTGATCGTGAGTAACGAGCCGACCTCGCTGTCGACGAGTTCGGGAAGTGCGGCCGTCGAGAGCGCCACGTTGCTTTTGATAACGCCCGCGTACGCGTCGTCCCACTGTTGTTCAGTTGCTTCCGCAAGCGTGACCGCCGGCGGGCCACCGTGATTGTTTACCATGATGTCGAGCCCGCCAAACCGGTCGACGGTGTCCTCGATCGCGGTCTCAATCGCGTCGGCGTCGGTCACGTCGCAACCGACTGCGAGCAGTTGGTCGGCATCGACGTTCTCATGTCGATCACGGATTCGGTCTGCCGCGTCGGCCGCTCGTTCCTCGCTTCGTGAGGTCACAACGACGTTTGCACCCTCGGCTGCCAGTCGAGCAGCACTCGCAAACCCGAGTCCCTTGCTCGACGCAGCAACAAATGCGGTGGTATCGACTAAGTCGAGATCCATACGTAGCGCTGGGTGGTCGCCAGTATAAATCTACGGCCTCAATCGGCGGCTGCAAGTGAAACAGCTAAAATGGTGGGCTGACACACACCATTATGGCCCTTTCAGTTCCGCGTGTCTCAGTTGACACCGTTCGTGGGTTTCTGCGGACGTACGATCTCGTTTTTCTGGTCGCTTTTCTCTGGTTCATGGTGCAGTTTCTTCGGTATGTGTTCCCGCCGCTGTTCGGCACGTTCCAAGCAACCTACGGTGTCTCGAACACCCAGACAGGACTGTTGTTCACGTTGTTGATGTTCGGCTACTCGGCAATGCAGTTCCCCGGTGGATGGCTGTCGGATCGGCTCCACGAGGTGACGGTCATCGTCGGTGGCGCGGTGCTGTTTACGATCGCCGCAGTGTTCGCTGGCCTCGCGCCAACCTTTGCGCTCATCACGCTCGCAGCCGTTGGAATCGGCCTTGGAACCGGTGTTCACAAAACCGTCGCAATCGCGTATCTCTCGCGTGTGTACCCGGAGCGGACGGGGCTAAGCCTCGGAATCATGGATACGGTCGGGCAGTTTGGGGGAATGGTTGCGCCCATTGCGGTCGCGGTCGTTCTCGCGAGCGTGTTTCCGTGGGGAACGGTGTTTCTCGGCGGTGCCGTCGTCAGCGCGGTGCTTGCGGGCGCACTATACTACCGAGCACATCCACGGAAAGGTTACGAACGTCGCGATCAACAGCTGAGCGAAAACGTCGATAAACACGTTGCCCGTGCTGCGAACGCTGACATCGAATCCAGCGAAGGGAACGAGCCGCCCCAAACCGAGCGTTCCCAGCCATCTCCTGGTGTCGATACGGACACCACGGTATCAAAAGCTGACGTTGATACTGCAGAGCGGACTTCGTACATCACAATCTTCTCGAACCGACGACTGCTGACGTTTCTCTGTGTGACGATGCTGTTCACGTTTGCGTGGAACGGTTTGTCGGCGTTTTATCCACTCTTTTTGGCCGATGAGAAAGGGTTGTCATCTGGGATGGCCGCCATCGCCTACAGCGTGTTGTTCGCCGCGAGTGTGACACAGACCGTTACCGGCGGCGCGAGCGACACGCTCGGAAAGCTAACCATCTCGATACCGTTGTTTGGACTCATGATTGTGAGCCTTCTCGCGCTCTTGGTTACGCAGTCCGTCTGGGTTATTCTCGGACTGACGGTGCTGCTTGGCATCGGATTTCACGGCTTCCGACCGGTTCGGGACGCCTATCTCATGGATCTGATTCCCTCGTCGATCGGTGGGGGAACGCTCGGTATTGTTCGAACGGGAATGACCGCAATCGGTGCTGCTGCGCCCGCTATTATCGGTTTTACCTCCGATATTTTAGGGTACGTAGCCGCATTCGGTGTCATCGCCGTTGCGCTGGTCTGTGGTGTCGTGTTGTTGCTTGTGCTTCGATAAGCGTGGTGACCCTCTCGGCGACGTGTCTCCGGGTTCGCGGAGCTGTTATCCTCGCGGAACATACACGTACGTTTATGTATGTCTCCCTGTAGAGTGTCTGTATGGGTGAGACAGCAGCGCTTGCAGAGTACACTGTCAGTACAGCCTATGACGACATCCCCGATGAGGTCGTCGAACACGCCAAACGCGCCATCCGAGACTACGTTGGTGTCGCCGTCTACGGCTCCCACCACGCGGTTGGCGACCAGATCATGAACTACGTCGATCGGTGTATGAACGGCGAGGAGGCGACCGTTATCGGACTCGGAACGGCCAGTCCAACGGGTGCAGCCCTCGCCAACGGCGTTTTCGGCCATGCGATCGATTACGACGACACGTTCGAATCGATCGTGATTCATCCCACCTCGCCGGTGTTCGCCGCAACCTTGGCAGCCGGTGAACTCGTCGACGCCGACGGAAAAGAACTGATCACCGCCTACACAATCGGCTGTGATGCGGCCTACCGGGTTGGCCACAGCACCTATCCGAACCACTACCAGAACGGGTGGCATAGTACCGGAACCGTCGGTGCGTTCGGCTCGACCGCGGCGGCCGCACATCTGCTCGGACTCAGTGTCGACCAGACACGTCACGCCTTTGGAACCGTCGCCTCGGCGTCGTCGGCGCTGAAAAAGAATTTCGGGAGCATGACGAAACCGCTGCATGCCGGCCACGCGGCAGAAACCGGCCTTCGAGCGGCGTTGCTCGCAGAAAATGGTTTTACTGCCGACGAATCGATTCTCGAGGGCCCAATCGGCTACGGTGAGGTCATGACGACCGACGGCTCGTACGATAACACCGAGATAACCGACACGCTCGGCGAGGAGTGGGCTGTGCTCGATCTGGGGTTCAAGCCACACCCCTCTGGCGTCATTACACACGCCGCAATGGATGCGCTTCGAACACTCGTTATCGATCATGACCTTACACCCGACGACGTCGAACAGGTGACGGTCGCGCTCGACGATGCGGCCTCCGAGATGCTGCATCACGCCAGCCCAGACAACGCTCTTCAATCGAAGTTCTCGATTGAGTTCTGTCTAGCCGCTATCCTTCGCGAGCGGAAAGCTGGTATCCACGAGTTCACCGATGCGTACGTCACCAGTCCTGAAACACGGGCGGTCATCGAAAAAATCGAACGTGGGTTCGAGGAGAACCTGTTCGACGCCCACTACGCGAGCTACGGTGCCCGCGTGACCGTCGAAACGGTCGCCGGTGAAACCATCGTGAATGAGGTCAAACATCATCCGGGCAGTCCGAACAACCCAGTCAGCGAGGAACGACTCCAAGCGAAGTTTGATGAGTGTGTGTTGACCGTGCTGGAAGCGGACGAAACCGAACAGCTTGCTTCCGCGATTGCAACACTCGAAACCGACGGGGCTGCAGAGACGCTCTTCGACCTGGTGCGTCCGTAAGCAACACATCCGCCACAGCCTTTTTATTATTCGCTAACAACGAACGCTGTATGAGTGATCCCACATCCAGTCGGGCGGTGAAAGCAACCCGAACCGCGTTTCGCATTATCGAGGCGTTGGAGGCCACCAACGGGGCACGAGTGACTGATCTTGCTGCAGAGGTTGGGCTGGCAAAAAGCACCGTCCACCAGCAGCTGTCGGCACTCCACGAGGAAGGCTACGTGATCAAGGAGGATGGAGCCTACCAGCTGGGGCTGAAGTTCCTGAATCTGGGTGAGCACGTACGAACCCGCAAAAAGGTGTACACCCTGTCCGAGCCGTTGGTCGAAGAGCTCGCAACGAAAACGGGCGAGCGAGCACAGTTCTTTGCCGAAGAACACGGTCGTGCCATCTATATCCACACCAAACAGGGCGAACACGCCGTCCAGACCAACCGACGGGTCGGGAAACAACGGTATCTCCACTCAA
>LKML01000083.1 GCA_001563795.1 Haloferacaceae archaeon B1-Br10_E2g22
CCATGCTGGGATAGGAATAACGGCGGTGTGGCCCTGCCATCGGCCCGTCATACCGACGAGTCGCAAACCAGCAAATATCCCAACCCAGCGGTGCGGTGCCGTGGGAAGCCTCGCCGTCGTCGGGCGTAGCCCGACTGCCTGAGGAATCTTCGATCCCTCTCCGTTCACCGCGAGGAGGAGGTCACGCAGAGACACTGCCGCGTTACTCGACAGCAGATCGAGAAATCGGTGTACTGTCCTCGAGATGTATCAGTGGGAGATCAGTATCGACGACGGACGCAGCATCAGGCTGGGCGAACGTTTTGATCGTCACATCGTCGTGGTCGCCGTGGGCGAGATACCATTCTCCGACCCGCAGATGCAACAGCACCTCACAGTTCGTACAGTATCGATAGCCACTCGAGCCCTCACCGCCGTGGGCAGCCTGCCGGACGCTCTTGCAGAGGCGATGTTTACCCCACCAGTTGGTGCAGTCCGGACAGGCGTAAACGTAGGCGAAATCCGACGGGCGGCGCTCGTAGTAGCGCGAACATCGGCCCGGTAACTCGAGTGGGCCGATCCAGGCTCGAAAGGACTTACCATGGCCTGTCTCGATTGTGAATTTCGCCTCGTCCTGAGAGTGTGTCTGTGGAGCCTCGAGGCTGGCGGTGTGGTCACTGTAGCGTTGGGTCGTCGGTGATGCGTCGCTGTCAGTCAAAACGTGGAGGCCGCTTTCGGTGCTAATGGCCTGACGGCCGCGGTGTTGGTACTGCCAGGCGTGGACGAGTTCGTGTCGGATCGTCGTCTGGCAGGCTTCGAACCCAGCACGCTCGTAGGTGTGTTCGGTAAGTGTGATCGTCACCTCACCGTCGCCGTCGTACGAACAGCGACCGTGGCGGCGCTTGGCGCGTTTTGAGGTACCCCACGTAATCTTCGTGCAGTCGACGTTTTCGATCGGCCAGTCGGTACCCGAAACCACGCGCTCGCCGTACCGACGGGCCCGCGCCGAAAGTTCGTGGTCGTCGGCCAGCGAGCCAACTGGTTGCGTTGGGCGACTGTCTGTAGGCTTCACTATGTCGGCGGTAGGAGACAGTCAATAAATAGGTTGCAGTTGGTGATGATACAGTAGATCATAACGTAGACGAACCGTTGTCCGACACGCCGGTCTCGATTCTCGTCTGGGAACGCACAAGGTCGAACTTTAGGCAAACAAAATCGTCTGAGAACGCACAAGGTCGAACTTTAGGCAAACAAAATCGTCTGAGAACGCACAAGGTCGAACTTTAGGCAAACAAAATCGTCTGGGAACGCACAAGGTCGAACCACCGAACCGCTGAGAACTCGAATGGTGAGTCTCTGCTAACCGCTGGGCCTCGAGAGCGACTAGTTGTTACTCGTCGAGATCATACCCACTTGATTCGATTGCCGACCGAACTGCATTCGTCGAAACGTCGCCTTCGATGCTGACGGTGCCAGCTTCGTGGTCAGCTTCGACGCCCTCACAGCCAGCAAGTTCCGAGACGGCGTCTTCGATGTTCGATTCACAGCCCCCACAACTCATTCCACGCACCGCGAGTGTTGTTGCCATACTAGCCTACTCGAACAGCGAGCGTATTGATCCAACGATTCTGCCGTCACCCGACAGTCTGAAGTTGTTCACACAATGCGTTCGGCGAACGCAAACTGCGGTTTAATATCCGTGATTCGGACAGTCACAGTCTCGCCTGTTTCGGCCTCCGGTACGAACACCGTAAAGCCCTCGAGTTTGGCGATGCCGTCGCCCTCGCTGCCAACGTCGACGATTTCGACCTCGAGTTCCTCATCGATAGCCACCGGTGCGGTCAGGCGGTGTTTGCCGATGAGATAGATCTCCGAGGAGCTATCTCGAGAGGCATCCGGGCTGAGCCGGCGGACGTACTGAAACTCTTCGCTGATCTCGTCGGCCAGATCGTCGAGATCCTGTCCCTGAAAGACTTTTACAACGAAGTCCCCGCCCGTCCCCAGATGTTCGCAGGCGACTTCGAAAGCCTGCCTCGAGAGATGGACTGACCGGGCGTGATCCAACGAGTACTCGCCGGTCATATTGGGTGCCATATCCGAGATGACAACGTCGGCCCCGTCGTCACCAACCAGTTTGCGGAGCCGGTCTTTCGTTCGGTCGTCGGTCATATCGCCTTTGATCGTCTCGACGGCGTGGTCATCGAACTCCCGGATACGCTGGAAGTCGACGCCAATCACTGTTCCATCATCGCCGACTTCCTCGGCAGCTACCTGTAGCCAGCCGCCCGGTGCGGCCCCCAGGTCGATAACCGTGTTGCCCGGCCCAAAGAGGCCAGCCTCGCGGTCGAGCTGTTTGAGTTTGAACGCCGCCCTCGAGCGGTAGCCCTGCTGTTTGGCTCGGTTGTAGTATTTGTCTTTGCCGGAACCCATGATACAGCCCTTTCAGAGAGCCGGCGGCCTAACGTTGGCGGTTCAGTCGGCCGCAGGCGGGCGAGTTGCCCACAGTCTACCCGCATGTTCGGTTATGTCGAATTCACAGGCTGTATAAAACGCCTGTACGCGCTCGTCGAACGTCGCCGACAGCGGCCGTGGGGTGGCCCACTCGCTGGCAGCCCTTATCAGACGTCGGCCCACGCCGTCTCCCTGTCGTTGCGTTCTGACTGCAATTGCGGTGATATGGACTGCCTGCCCAAACGCTGGCGGCCGAGAAGGCACTTCGGCAGTCCACAACGCGACTGCGCCCACTGGTCGCGTTCTGGTAGCAACGAGTATACAGCCCGTCGTGCGGGACAACTGCGCTGTCAGTCGCTCGGCATCCGTCTCGAGCAACGCACCATCGAACAGCCGCAGTATCTCGAGGCGGTCGTCGGGACTGCCAAGACGAATCGAGAGGCTCACGTGTTGGATTTACGTTTGTGGTCGATTTCGAGCAACAGTCCCTCGACAGTTGGTCGATCCGACGGCGAATCGCCGACGTGTGAGTAGACCAATCGGGGCTCAGATCCGCGTAGATCGACCATGACGACAAGCGGCATCCGGCCCAACAGATTGTGGAGTGTGCCCAAAAACCCGAAGCGGACGGGCTGGCCGAAGCGATCAGCAGTCTGGTTCTCAGGGTCGGCAAGCACCGGAAACGGCAGGTCATAGCTGGCGGCCCACTCGGCTGCCTGCTGTTTGGTGTCGGGCAACACCGAAACAACAACCGTCTGGCGCTTGCGAAACTCCGCATAGCGGCGGGCGATCTCTGTGACCTGGTTCTGACAGGAGCTACACAGCGAATCCCGCTGAAACAACAGGACGACAAACTCCGCATCCAGTCTGTCGAGCCGCAAGGGATCCGGCCCGACTCCGCCGTTGGGCAACGCAATGGAGATATCCGTCGGCTTCGAGTACATGTCGGAACTGTGTGGTGAGTTACTAAAAAGACTCAGTATGGCGCGCTATCCGCCTTTGATGAGTCGCAACACCTCTACGTGTGCGGCCTCGACGGGTTGGTCTTCGGGAACCGGCGAGCCATCGACCAGCACCGAGACTTCGTGGGGGCTGTGGCCGACTGCCTCAACGAGATCAGCATACGTGGCCGTCTCAGCGAGCCGCACCTCGTGGGAGTCTTCGCCGACGACGTCGACAGTAACGTCCATACAGCGCATAGAGACATGAGTTGGTAAAACCGTTGGGTCTGCTGGGCAGTCTCGGGGCGTTTATCTGCCACCGACTGCTTGCTCCGGTATGAGCGACGCCGCCGAGAAAGCGACACCGGAGCCAGGCCGTGAGATCTGGATCGAAAAATACCGCCCACAGACGCTCAGCGAAATCAAAGGCCAAGACGATATTATCGAACGCCTCGAGAGCTACATTACTCAGCGAGATCTGCCGCATCTGCTGTTTTCGGGTCGAGCCGGTATCGGTAAAACAACTGCTGCAACCGCAATCGCCCGCGAAGTGTATGCCGACGACTGGCGCGGAAACTTCCTTGAGCTCAACGCCTCTGACCAGCGCGGAATCGACGTGGTCAGAGACCGCATCAAGAGCTTCGCGCGTTCTTCGTTCGGCGGTCATGACTACCGGATTATCTTTCTCGATGAGGCCGACTCGCTGACCTCCGATGCCCAATCAGCCCTCCGCCGAACCATGGAGCAGTTTTCTGACAACACCCGATTTATTCTCTCGTGTAACTACTCGTCGAAAATCATCGATCCGATCCAATCGCGGTGTGCGGTGTTTCGGTTTTCACCACTGTCGGATGCGGCTATCGGTGCGCAGATTGATGAGATCGCCACCACAGAAGGCATCGAAGTCACCGAAGATGGCCGAGAGGCGCTGATTTATGCGGCCGGAAGCGACATGCGCCGAGCGATAAACTCCCTGCAGGCAGCCGCAACAACGGGTGAAATTGTCGACGAAGCGGCCGTCTATCTCATCACCTCAACGGCTCGACCCGAAGAGATCGAATCAATGGTCACCGACGCAATCAACGGTGATTTCTCGAAAGCGCGGGCAACGCTCGATACGTTGTTGACAGACACTGGAATGGCTGGCGGCGATATCATCGATCAACTCCATCGATCTGTCTGGGAGTTCGACCTCTCCGAACGGGACGCAGTCCGGCTGATGGAGCGTATCGGCGAGGCTGACTACCGGATCACCGAAGGCGCAAACGAACAGGTGCAACTCGAGGCGCTGCTTGCCTCGCTGGCGATGAACGAGTAGCTCGGAGCGAAACCACCAACCGACAGCTTTCAGTAGGCGTTTCCGAAACGAAAGATATGCTCACGGTGGTCTCAGATACACACAGTACGGACGGCCATCGCCTTCGTGGCCGGACGCTGAAGGCGGTTCGATCCGCCGAGTTAGTCGTCCACGTTGGCGATTTTATGACCGAGTCAGTGTTGGATGCGTTCGAAGCCGAAGCCGAGACGTTTCGAGGCGTCTACGGGAACAACGACGACAGCGGCATTCGAACTCGACTCCCCAAAGCTCGAACCATCGAGTATGAAGGGCTGCGGTTTGCGGTGACACACACTGTTCGCGGCGGACCGACCGCACTCACACTGTTCGGCAAACAGCACGAGGCGGATGCGGTTATTTTCGGCCACAGCCACTGTCCGACAGCGGATCTGACCGGCGAACTCCCGCTTTTGAACCCCGGAAGCCACAGCCAGCCTCGAGGAAACCGCCCCGGACACCTGGAACTCGAGGCAGTTGCCAACGGACTGCAAGGTCGGCTCGTCACGCCTGACGGTAACGCATTCGAGACGTTCGAACTCGAACAGTAGGTCTCGAACGCCACGGGCCTCGTGGCGAAACGTCGAAACGCATATCAATCATCCGCCGGTAGGCTGCCTATGGCCGTGTGGCTCTTCGATGATCCAATTGTCATCGGACTTATCGTTATCTTGGTCTCTCTCATTGTCTTCGGGTATCTGTTGATGCGTCGAACCGTCATGAGTCTGCGAGAGGGCTACGAAGAGGGGCAACGCCGCAAGTGAGCAACGCAGCATGGTAGCCCTCGAGACACTGCTAACGTTCGCTGTTGCAGCCTTGGCCAGCCTGTTTATGGCGTGGTCGATTGGCGCAGGATCGTCAGGTTCGACACCGTTTGCCCCTGCGGTCGGTGCCAATGCGATTTCAGTGATGCGAGCAGGGTTGATCGTCGGTATTCTGGGGTTTCTGGGAGCGGTGTTCCAGGGTGCAAACGTCACCGAGGCCGTTGGTACCGAACTGATTATCGGCGAATCGCTTACCGCGGGTGCGGCAATCATCGGTCTTGTGACTGCCGCCGTGTTAGTGGCGATTGGTGTCTTCGCCGGGTATCCGATTGCGACTGCTTTTACCGTAACCGGGGCGGTCGTCGGTGTCGGCCTGGCAATGGGAGGGGCACCAGCATGGCCAAAATACATCGAAATTCTCACAATGTGGGTGCTAACGCCGTTCGCCGGAGGGGGGCTCGCATACGGTATTGCACGGTCGCTCCGCGGTGATCGGTTCCACGAGGATTATCTAATCGCGGGGCTTGGTGGTGTGATCGGTGCGATTATCGCCAACATTGGGTTTGCGTTTCTCGGCCCACCAGACGGTCAAGGCTCAATTGCGAGCACACTGGGGGCAGGACTGCCCATCCCCGGCATCGGTGGGGTTGCTGGTGGTCAAATCGCCGTCTCGCTTGCGATTGCGTTGCTCTCGGCGGCCGTGTTATGGGTAGACCTCCGAAACGACCGAATCACTGCCGAACGACGGTTTTTGCTCGTTCTTGGGGGGCTGGTTGCGTTTTCGGCCGGCGGCAGCCAGGTCGGACTCGCAATCGGGCCGTTGGTGCCGTTGTTGGATGACGTGGCGGTGCCACTGTGGGCGATTTTAGCCGGCGGTGGGTTCGGACTGCTGTTGGGATCTTGGACTGGCGCACCCCGGATGATCAAAGCGATTGCGCAAGATTACTCCTCGCTGGGCCCGCGCCGCTCGATTGCGGCACTGATTCCATCGTTTATGATTGCCCAAATCGCGGTTGAGTTCGGGATTCCGGTCTCGTTTAACGAAATTATCGTCAGTGCGATTGTCGGCAGCGGGTATGCCGCAGGCAATGCGGGTGTGAGTCGGCGAAAAATGGGCTACACCGTCCTTGCGTGGATTGGCTCGCTTGCCGGCTCGTTTCTTATTGCCTACGGCCTCTACAGTGTGATCCTGTTGTTCTGAGCGTTAGCTTAGTTCGGCTTCCTCATCGGCGGCAGTTTTCGGGTAGGCGTCAGTGACCGTAATTTCTGCCCGAAGAATTCGAGTGTTGTCTACTTCATCAATCTCGATTTCGACGCCGTCATACTCGAACGTCTCGCCTTCTTCGACCAGTCGGCCGGCCCGATTGAACACGAAACCTGCCAGCGTTTCGAACTCTTCTCCCTCAGGTAGCTCGATATCCAGGACGTCGTTTACTTCATGGATATTGACCTCACCGCGGACAAGCGTCGTCTGGTCGTCAACGCGCTCGAAGGGTTCTTTTTCATCACCCTCGAGAATGTCGCCGACGATCTCTTCGACCATATCCTCGAGAGTAATAATGCCTTCTGTGGTGCCGAACTCATCGAGGACGATCACCATCTGCAGGCGGTTTTCCTGCATCTCTGCGAGGAGGTCGTCGGCGTTTTTCGACTCTGGGACGTGTAGCGTTGGTTGGACGACATCGTCGAGACTGCTGGGGCCTTCGCTGTACTGATGTTCTCGGACGAGGTCTCGGACGTTGACGATGCCGATGATGTTGTCGAGGTTGCCATCGTAGACGGGCACCCGAACGTGGTCGTTGCTAATACAGACCTGAATAGCCTCCTCAACGGACGCATTCCGCGAGACCGCGTTGATATCGAGGCGGGGAGTCATCACCTCCTTGGCAATCGTCGAATTAAACGTAAAGATACGCTCGAGCATTTCGCGTTCTTCTTCTTCGATAACGCCTTCGCGCTCGCCGGTTTCGATGATATCTTGGATCTCATCGCGGGTCACATACGGCGATTCGATAGTCGAAGAACTACCGAATAGCGTGTTGACGACCCGCGTGAGGTGGTCGAAAACATAAATCAGCGGAAACAGCAGATACTCCGAGAGTTTGAGCGGCCGGGAGATGCGCAAGGCCCACGATTCGGTGTTTTCGACCGCATAGGATTTCGGTGCACTCTCACCGAAAAGCAAGACGATGGCTGTAATGCCGAACGTGGCCGCAAAGACGGCTTGCCCCTGGGTGAGATACAGCCCGAACAGCGCAGTGGCAATCGACGACATCGCGATATTGGCGATGTTATTGCCGACCAAAATCGTTACCAAAAGGCGATGTGGGTCGTCTTTCAGCCCCTTGACTGTCTTGGCGTTTGTAATGCCCTCGTCGACCATCGAGTCGATCCGGTGTTGTGGAAGTGAAAAGAAAGCGATCTCCGAAGACGAAAAAAACCCCGAGAGACCGATGAGGACAATAATTGCGATGACACCCAAGACCGTAATGGTTCCCGTCTCGACCATCGGAACCTGCAGCACCGAGAACAAAAAGGAGGTACCTGAAAGCGATAAGCCCATTGTCAGTAGAGATTGCTCGCCGCGGGAATTAAGCGTTGTCCTCGCTACGGAACGTGGGTGGGTTCTCTCCGAACGGAGCAATAAAGAGTGCCTACTGCGAAGACGGTACATGGCAAAACGGCGCTGTGACGGCTGTGAGACGAAAGTCAAAATCGCAGGCGGGATCGGTGACCTCTGGAGCTTCGATTTCTCGCCGACCGGCGGGATGATCCTCGAGCTTGCCGACGGTAGCGAGCATTTCCTCTGTTTGGACTGTGTCGATAAACTTCCCGACGACCGCGAGCCCCGAGCCGAAGACGTCGCCGCACTGACGACCGACCCCGAGTAGCATCCGCATATTTTTCCCCAAGGACGACACACCACCTGCCGTGAAGCCCTCGCGTATTCTGGAGGAGTTCCCCGCCCCGAGCTTCCGCGGAACACAAAAAAAGGCCCTACAGGAGATCCGCGAGGCGTTCGAAGCCGGCAACGACGTCGTCCTCGTGCGCGCGCCGACCGGCAGTGGGAAATCCCTCCTTGCGCGGGCGATTATGGGCTGTGCTCGTGAACTCCAAGAGGCCGCGGCCGCCGAAGTAACCGGGAGCTACTATACGACGCCGCAGGTCTCACAGCTTGATGATGTGGCAGTCGACGACTTGCTAGATGATTTCAACATCATCCGTGGTAAACGCAACTACAGCTGCATTCTCCCGGGTGAACACGACACCCCGGTCAACCAGGCACCCTGTGCCAGACAGAAAGGATTCGATTGTACGATCAAACACCGCTGTCCGTACTACTCGGATCGGGCAATCGCCTCCGGCCAGCCGATGGCCGCAATGACACTGGCATACTTTATGCAGACGGCCGGGTCGGATGTGTTCGGTATGCGAGATGTGGTCGTCATCGACGAAGCCCACGGACTCGCCGAATGGGCCGAAATGTATGCGACAATCGACCTGTCGGCCCACCGTGTGCCAGTCTGGGACGACGTTGAGATCCCCGATATCAGCGCTGGGCACGACCGCCTCGAGCGCACGGCGGCGTTCGCCGAGCGACTCGTGACAGTCTGTTCGGCCGCCAAAGACGACCTCACATCGAAACCCGAACTCACACCACAGGAAGTCGCCCGCCGCGACCGTCTTGGGGAACTCGTCTCTGAACTCCAGTGGTTTCTCGAGGATTACCGAAGCCCAGAGAGCCCGACAACGTGGGTCGTAGACCAGGCTGGTTCGAACGGAACAGCGATCACGATCAAACCACTCGACCCCGCGCGGTATCTCACCCATACCGTCTGGGATCGTGGCGAAAAATTCGCGCTGCTGTCGGCGACCATTCTCAACAAGGAGGCCTTCTGCCGGCAGGTCGGCCTCGAGCCACAACGCGTTGCCCTCGTCGATGTCGAACATACATTTCCAGTCGAAAACAGACCCCTGTACGACGTCACCCAGGGCAAAATGACCTACGAACACCGTGACGAGACGATCCCGAAGATCGCACGACTCATCGTCCGGCTGATGGCTCACCACCCCAACGAAAAGGGCATTATTCACGCACACTCGTATGCAATCGCCGAACAGTTGACAGAAAAACTCACTTCCTTCGGCGTTGGCCAGCGTGTACGTGTTCACGACAGCGACAACCGCGATGCAGAACTCGACGCCTGGAAAGCAAGCAGTGATCCCGAACTGTTCGTTGCTGTCAAAATGGAAGAGGCGCTTGATCTCAAAGGCGACCTTGCGCGCTGGCAGGTGCTCTGTAAGGCCCCTTACCAGAACACCAACGACTCACGGGTCGCCCGCCGGCTCGAGGACGGCCAGTGGGCGTGGTACCATCGGAGTGCCCTCCGAACGGTAATCCAGGCCTGCGGACGCGTCGTCCGCGCACCTGACGATTATGGGGCGACGTATCTCGCCGACTCGAGTCTGTTGGATCTTTTCGAGCGTGCAAAACATGACACGCCACCGTGGTTTACCCAACAGATCGAACGACTTTCTGTGCCTGAGCTTCCCGAATTCGATCCACAGGCAGCACTCACAGCCGTCAATGCCACTGCCCAACCGCGCAGGCGCTCACAGACGACTCCACGTGGACAGACACGGACTGAAGCTGACGCTGAGCGTCGACAGAACCACCCACTATCCGATGTGTGGGGCGACGGCTAACCGCCAGCCGGCAGTTAGAAGACTGCCGCGCCGTATGCGAGCATCGAAGTGAACATGATGGTCGCAAAGAATATTGCGATTATTTTCTGTCGTTCCATACGTACACTGTTGGTCTGAAAGGTCTTATCAGTGTTGGGGTTTCATCTGTCCGCTCGTGTCGAACCCAGTCATAGATTTACAAAAATAG
>LKML01000084.1 GCA_001563795.1 Haloferacaceae archaeon B1-Br10_E2g22
CATAGTGATCATTTCTCACCACAGAGTGAATGAATTCGTATGAAATCGACCGCCTGAAAGTTGCTATTGGTTAGTTGCTCTGTGCTTTTTGTTGGATTTCAGAGACGACATCCGGGTTTCGGAGCGTGCTCGTATCTCCCAACTCGTCGTTGTTGGCGATGTTCTCGAGCAGTCGGCGCATGATTTTACCCGAGCGTGTTTTGGGAAGTTCAGGTGTAAAGACGACCGCTTCTGGTCGTGCGATCGGGCCGATGGCGTCTTCGACGCCGGCAACGATTCGCTCGCGAAGATCCTCGTTTTCCTTGTAGCCGTCCTCAGTGATAACGTACGCATAGACGGCTTCGCCTTTGATCTCGTGGTCGCCGCCGACGACGGCGGCCTCGGCGACACCTTCGACGCCGACGATGGCAGATTCGATCTCCATTGTCCCGAGGCGATGGCCCGACACGTTGAGCACATCGTCAACTCGGCCCAACACCGTGATGTAGCCGTCACCGTCGATTTTCGCACCGTCTTCGGGGAAGTACACCCAGTCTGCAGAGTCATCGCTGTCGGTGTTCGAATACTCTCGCCAGTATTCGTTGATAAAGCGGTCGTCGTTCTGATACAACGTTCGCAGCATGCCGGGCCACGGTTTGTTGGCGACGAGATAGCCTGCCTCGCCCGCAGCCACCGGACTCCCGCGTACATCAACTACGTCTGCGCTTACTCCTGGAAGTGGTGGGCCGGCGGTTCCGGGTTTCATCTCGCCGATAGCCGGCAGCGTCGTCAGCATCATACCGCCCGTCTCGGTCTGCCACCAAGTATCGACAACCGGACAGGATTCCTCGCCGATGTGTTTGTAGTACCATTTCCAGGCCCGTGGGTTGATTGGCTCGCCGACCGTCCCGAGCAGCCGCAGACTCGAGAGATCGTGGCTCTCGATGTACTCGGTACCCCACTTCATAAAGGAACGAATTGCGGTCGGTGCCGTATACAGTTGGGTGGCCTCGTATGTCTCGATGAGCTCCCAGAGACGATTGCGATCCGGATAATCCGGTGTCCCTTCATACATCATCGTCGTTGTTCCGAGCGCAAGCGGTCCGTAGACGATGTACGAATGGCCCGTGATCCAGCCGATATCTGCCGCACAGAAGTACGTATCCTCTGGTTTGACATCGAGTACGGCATGAGACGTCCAGGCGGCCCACGAGAGATACCCACCCGTGGTGTGTTTGACACCTTTGGGTTGGCCGGTGGTGCCCGAGGTATACATGAGAAACAGCATGTCCTCGGCATCTCGACCGATCGGTTCGACGGTCGCCCCACGATGTTTCTCGAGGAGTGTGGCGTAACTATGGGTCTGTTCGGTCCAGTTGTGCGGTATTTGATCTTCTTTTGCCAAGCGCTCGACGATGACGGTATCGACACTATGAGAGACGTTTGCCAGTCCGTCGCTGGCCTTGCTGAAGTGGTCGAGTGGATCTCCACGCCGGTAGTAGCCATCACAGGTGACCAGATACTCCGAGTCGGCGGCCTCGAGCCGGGTTCCAAGCGCGTCGGCCGAAAAGCCCGCAAAGACGACCGAGTGCGGCGCGCCGATCCGCGCACACGCCAACATCGCAATTGGCAACTCCGGAATCATCGGCAAGTACAGTGTTACGACATCGTCTTCTTCGACGCCCAACGCTCGGAGTCCTGCTGCGAACTCGTTTACCTCGCGGTGTAACTCGCTGTAGGTATACGTGCGGTTGTCCTCGTCGGTTGGTTCGCCAATCCACTCGATGGCGGGCTCGTCGCCACGACCTTCGAGATGCCGATCCAGACAGTTCGCCGAGGCGTTGAGTTCGCCGCCGACAAACCACTCATAGAACGGCGGGTTGCTGTCGTCGAGAACCTGGTCGTAGTCGTCGGTCCACGACAGGAGATCTGCTGCCTGCTCGAAACACCTAGGCCAGTTGTCCTCGAACTGTTGGTAGATCTCGGGGTCGGTGACGTTCGCCTGCTGTATGAACGATTCGGGGGGATCGAAGGCGTCCTGTTCGGCCAGTCTGGCCTCGAGTTCAACGTCTGTCTCAGACATACGCTGTAACTGTCTGTATTGTCAATGATAAACCTACGCCACAGTTTCAGAATACTGATAGATAAAACTGGACAACAGACGGCCGTTTGTATCAATGGCTTTATTCAGTTTGGTAGTTGTATTCCGATACTACTGAGGCGAATGATCGATATCCAACCCGACAGAGAGCCGATACTCGTGTTTGATCCCGCCAGCGACGTCGTCGGCTCCGATCAGTCGCCGTTTTATAATGCGCTGTGGTCAGCGTTTGATGTCGATCACACCGATGCCGTCGAGACGCTGCAAGAAGACACCACCATCCAGCAGTACAACGCGGTCGTCTACCGCTGGCGGAGTGGTGTTGTCGGCGATGTAACGGCGATTCTCGAGGAGTTACCCGAGGCGTTTTCGATCCCGTTTGTCGTTGCCGGCCCGGACAATCCCACCGCAGTCCGTAACGTCCTTGTGACTGCTGCAGATGGCTATATTCCAGCCGATGCCGGGGCGGCCAGCGAACTCGAGGCACGGATTGACACCGAAACACCAATCACCCAAACAGCGGGCGCAGAGTCGGTCGATACCGCCGCCCTCCACGGTGCGATTGTCGAACAGATGCAGGATACTGCCTGGGTGTTCGACGCCGAACTCCGGATCAGCTACGTCAACGACCAGGTCGTCGATAGGATCGGCCTGTCAGCAACTGATCTGATTGGCCGCTCGCTGCGAGACGTCTTCGAGTGGTCGCTGTTGGATCTCGAGACGTACGCTGCGTTCGAAGCGGGGTTGACTGACCTTTTGACAGGCGACCGCGAGAAGTTTCGCACACAGTTGTCGTTCGATCCTGCCGATGTGCCGGCGTATACGACTGATCTGTTGATGCGACCCTACCGCGATTCCAGCCGAGAGGTTGTCGGGATCGTCGGCGTCGGAAGGGATATCACCGAGCAGTTGGCCGAACAACGCCGGATGGAACGGCAGAACGATCTGTTCCGACAGGCCCAACAGTTGGCGACTATCGGCGGGTGGGCCTGGGATCTGACCGACGATTCGATCGAGTTGACTGATGAAGTCTATGAGATCTACGAGATCGACGACGACTTCGATGCGACGATTGCCAACATTCTGCAGTATCATCCCGACCCAGACGGTGAGGTTCGAACGGCGTTTGATCACCTCCGAGAGGGCGAGGCCGTCGATCTCGAGGCACAACTGCGAACCGCTGATGGGAAAAAAAAGTGGGTTCGGATTCATGGCTCACCAAAGTACGACCGTGGCGACGTCGTTGAAATCATTGGCTCAGTCCAGGATGTCACCGAGCGTCGGCATCTCGAATCACAGCTTCGGAAAAACGTCGAGTCGCTCCGACAGCTCTATGAGATTTCGACCGAGACCACACTGTCGTTTGCCGACCGGATCGACCGCGTGTTGGCGATGACCTGCGAGCGGCTGGGTCTGCGGTATGGCTTTTTGGCCACCATAGATGAGTCTCACAAGGAACTCATTGCCATCCACGGCGACCACGAGGGGTTCGAAAGTGGTCAGACCATCCCATTGGACGGAACCTACTGTGCGGAGACGGTCTCTCGTGAGTCACTGTTTGCGGTCGAAAACGCCGCCGAAGACGGTTGGGACGGCTCACCGCCAGCCGACAATCATGGGTTAGACTGTTATCTCGGCGGAAAAATAACCGTTGACGGCCGGCTGTACGGAACGCTCTATTTTGCGGACGACCACGGCCGCACCGAGTCGTTTACCGAGACCGAACTCGCGTTTGTTGAGGTGTTGACAAAATGGGTAAGCTACCAACTCGAGCGACGTTCGACCGAGTCGAAACTCCGGGCGCTCCAAGAGATTACCCGCGAGTTTCTGACTGCTGATGACGCCTCGGCGGTCGCCGAGTTGGCAATGGATGCTGCAGACGACATTCTCGAACTCCCGTTGACGGGACTGTGGCAATACGACCCTGAAGACGATGTGTTGTTGCCAGTCGATCAGACCCAACAATCTGACGTGTATTTCGACCACCAACCGGCCTTCGAGTCCGGTGATGGACACATCTGGAAGGCGTTTGCGATGAACTCGGTGGTCATCGTCGATGACGTCCAATCCGAGCCGAACCGCTATACCCAGGATACTGCGATCAGATCCGAGATTATCGTTCCTGTCCAGTCGTATGGGGTGTTGGTGACCGCAACGCTCGAACAACGGGAGTTTTCGGACCTCGAGGTCGATCTGTTGCGCATTCTGGCGACGAGTCTGAGCGCGGCGATGGTTCGGGTCGAACGCGAAGCCGAACTCCAACGACAGAACGAACGTCTTTCGGAGTTTACCGGCTACGTCTCCCATGATCTGCGAAACCCGCTGAGTGTCGCCCAGGGGTACATCGACCAAGCTATCGAAACCGGCGACACCGAGGTGTTGTCGTCTGTCGAACGTGCATACGACCGGATGCAGACCTTGATCGACGATATGCTTCTGTTGGCGCGCAAAGGCGAAGTAATTGATCTCATGGGGCCGACTCGAGTTCATACCGTTGCCAAACGCGCCTGGGAGGCCGTCGAAACCCGCGATGCCGAGTTCGAAATCGACGGCGAGGCCGTAATCGAAGCCGACGCCCCGCGGCTCCAACAGGTCTTCGAGAACCTCTATCGCAACAGCATCGAACACGGCGGCCCTGGGCTGACAGTTACTGTCGAGTGTACTGACTCTCGGATTAGTATCGCTGACGACGGCTATGGCTTCGAGGACGACCCACCGGAACTGTCCGCCGAAACCCGAGAGTCGGAATCCGGACTTGGGTTGGCGATTGTTGCCAAAATTGTCGACGCCCATGGCTGGGAGATCACCGCAACCAACGGCGAAAACGGCGGTTCACGCTTCGAGATTACCGGCATCGAGCCTGCAACACTTCCGAAGCCAGATACCTCCGAAGACAACTCGAAACCGTAATTCAGATCACCTAGCCGAAGTTTTCGACTTTTGTATTTTCGGGATCGCCGCCTGCAGCCTCGATTGCGGCGGTTGCTTTCTCGACGAACGTCCCAAAGCCGTAGACGAACAGCTGTTCGTCTTTCTGTCCAGTGAGCACCTCAGCAACGCTGCCGGCAATCTCGCTGTCAGTAATCGTCACACTCCCACCTGCCTCTCGAAGCGCCGAAAGCCGCTTTTCGTGGGCTGGGTTGTCGTCCTGATAGACGATTGCGACCGACCCACCATCAGCGAGTGCCCGTTCTCCGATGCCGACCGCTGGGCCAACTCCCGGTCCGCCGGCAAGAACGACGACACGAGATTCTCCCTCGTAGTAGTCCGAGCCGAACGGGCCGCTCATCTCGAGGGTGTCGCCAGCCGACAGCGCGGCCAGATGTTCGCTGAACGGGCCGCTTTCGTCGGGGTCGATTCCGATTGTCACCTCGAAGGTATCTTCGACATCTGGCGACGAGAGCGTATAAAACCGCGAATACGATTCGCCGTCGATCTCGGCGGTGAGCTTAACGAACTGGCCGGGGTCGGCTGCAAACCCGCTGGGTGTCTCGAAGCTGATTGCAACCGTCTGTGGGCCAACGTCTTCGGCGTGGGTAACAGTAACCGTCGCGTCCATACAGTACCGTTGGTACTGTGGACTAAAGGGTTCTTCTTTCGTGCTGAGGCGGTGTCTCATGGTTGTTTATGACTCACAAACCACAACAATTGGATATACGGTCAGTTGTAATCAATAGCTGTTTCACAATAGCCCGAAATGTCGCCATTGTCCCTTTCAGAAGTCTTATGATTTACCATTAGAAAACGAAGTTACTACATGCCTGCGGACTTCAACTGGGCCATTGGCGGCGAGGCTGGCGATGGCATCGACTCTACGGGAAAAATATTCGCACAGGCGCTCTCGCGGTCGGGCAGACACGTGTTTACCTCGAAGGATTTCGCCTCACGTATCCGCGGCGGATACACGGCCTACAAGATCCGCACGTCACTCGAGCCCGTCCAGAGTGTCGTCGATCGTCTCGATGTCCTGATCGCGTTGACGCCCAGAGCCATCGAAGAGAATCGCTCGGAGCTTCAGAAGGGCTCGGTGATTATTTATGACGGTGAACGCACCACGATGAAAAACGCTACCGTTCCCGATGAGATGGTCGGGCTCGATGTCCCGTTGAAGCGCCTGGCCGAAGAGGCCGGTGGGGCAATCATGCGAAACGTCGTCGCTCTCGGGGCGGCGTGTGCGGTCGCCGAATTCCCAATCGAGAACCTCAACAGTGCACTCGAAAAACGGTTCGGCTCGAAAGGCCGCAAACTCGTCGAGAACAACATGGAGGCTGCCCGCGCAGGCCGCGAGTACGTCACCGAAAACTACGACCAGTCTTTCGAGTACGACCTGGAGACGACCGACAACGATTACATCCTGATCAACGGCGACGAAGCCATCGGCATGGGTGCGATTGCCGCAGGCTGTCGGTTCTACGCCGGGTATCCGATCACACCGGCGACCAACGTGATGGAGTACCTCACGGGTCGGATCGAACGCTACGGTGGACATGTGATTCAGGCCGAAGACGAACTGTCGGCGATCAACATGGCACTCGGAGCCGCACGGGCGGGTGCGCGGTCGATGACCGCGACTTCGGGGCCGGGCATCGATCTAATGACCGAAACGTTTGGGCTTGTCGGGACGACCGAAACACCGCTTGTCATCTGTAATGTGATGCGTTCAGGCCCGTCGACAGGGATGCCGACAAAGCAAGAACAGGGCGATATCAACCAGATGCTGTACGGTGGCCACGGCGAGATTCCACGCTTCGTGCTCGCACCGACAACAATTGCGGAGTGTTTCTGGAAAACAATCGAGGCGTTCAACCTGGCCGAAAAGTACCAGATACCGGTGTATCTGACCGGTGATCTGGCACTCGCGGTGACCGAACAGACGTTCCCACCGGAGGCGTTCGATATGGACGCCGTCGAAATCGACCGCGGGAAACTCGTCGACGAGGAGACGATCGGCGAGTGGCAAAACGAGAAGGGTCAGTTCAAACCCCACGCACTGACCGACGACGGCGTGAGCCCACGTGCGGTGCCCGGCACTGACGACGGCGCGCACATGACGACCGGCCTCGAGCACGACGAGTTGGGCCGACGAACCGAAGACGGCCAGATGCGGATCAAGCAGGTCGACAAACGGAACAGAAAGGTCGAAACCGCCCAGGCCGAAGAAGACTGGAGTCCCCGCGAGTTTGGCGACCCTGATAGCGAGACGCTGGTTGTCTCGTGGGGTTCGAACGAGGGTGCGATACTCGAGGCGATAGACATTCTCGAAACAGACGGGATCAAAATCAGGTTCATCTCGGTGCCCTACATCTTCCCGCGGCCGGATCTCTCCGAGGAGATCAACAGCGCCGAGGAGGTGTTGGTCGTCGAGTGTAACAACACCGGCCAGTTCGCTGATCTGTTAGAACACGACGCGCTTGCTCGAGTCAAACGCATTAACAAATACAACGGGGTACGGTACAAGGCCGACGAGTTGGCAACAGCAATCACGGACGCACTTGCGAACACCGAGGTGACAGCATGAGCTCAGAAGTACGCTTTACGGATTTCAAATCCGACAAACAACCGACCTGGTGTCCCGGCTGCGGTGATTTCGGGACAATGAATGGGATGATGAAAGCACTCGCCAACACCGGCAACGATCCCGACAACACCTTCATTGTAGCGGGAATCGGCTGTTCGGGCAAGATCGGCACCTACATGCACAGCTATGCGCTGCATGGTGTCCACGGCCGTGCGCTTCCGGTCGGAACGGGTGTTAAACTCGCCAACCCTGATCTCGAGGTGATGGTCGCAGGAGGCGACGGCGACGGCTACTCTATCGGTGTGGGTCATTTCATCCACGCCGTTCGGCGCAACGTCGATATGACGTACGTCGTCATGGACAACCGGATTTACGGGCTGACCAAAGGCCAGGCCTCGCCCACCTCACGTGAGGACTTCGAGACATCGACAACGCCCGAGGGGCCGAAACAGCCGCCCGTCAACCCGCTTGCACTCGCGCTTTCTGCAGGTGCAACGTTCATCGCCCAATCCTTCTCGTCGGATGCGATGCGCCATGCCGAAATCGTCCAGGAAGCTATCGAACACGACGGTTTCGGCTTCGTCAACGTCTTTTCGCCGTGTGTAACGTTCAACGACGTCGACACCTACGACTACTTCCGGGATTCGCTGGTTGATGTCGCCGACACTGACCACGACCGGGGGGATTACGACGCTGCCACAGAGCTGATTTTGGATATGGAAAAAGAGTATCAAGGCGTGCTCTATCAGAACGAGGCCGCGCCCTCTTACGAACAGGCCCATGGCGTCACCGAGAACATGGCTGAGATTCCTGACGGCCCACCAGAGGACGCGATGGATCTGGTTCGAGAGTTCTACTGACCGCGTCGGCTAAAACGTCAATATTGTTGAGGATAGTTTTTTCTGGATATCAATGAAACAGTACACTGCACAATGACTATTCTCTGGCTCGGAGAGGCGGAGTCGACCGATATCGATGCAGTTGGCGGAAAAGGGGCCTCACTGGGAGAACTCACCGACGCTGGGCTTCCCGTTCCGCCCGGTTTCGTTGTCACCGCCGACACCTATCGCAGGTTCCTTCAGACGGCGGGCATCGAAACCGAACTGTTCGAAGAGATTCTGGCCACCGACGCCGACGACTCGGTTGCAATCGCCGAAGCCGCCCGCGCCGCACGGGAGTTGATCCGCGAGACATCGGTTCCCGAGACAGTTCGGGACGATATCATCGCCGCCTACCGCGAACTCGGCAGCCAGACGGCCGACCGCGGCGAGCCGTTTGTCGCCGTCCGGTCGTCGGCAACCGCAGAAGACCTGCCGGATGCCTCCTTTGCGGGCCAACACGAGACGTTTCTCAACGTTACCGAAGCCGACCTTATCGACCGCATCCGGGAGTGTTGGGCCTCGCTGTTTGCCGAACGCGCCGTCCACTACCGAACCAATCAGGGCTTTGACCACGAGACGGTCGACATCGCGGTTGTCGTCCAGCAGATGGTCGACGCAGAGAAATCCGGCGTCCTCTTTACCCGGCATCCTTCGAGTGGCGACCGGCAGATGATCGCCGAATCTGCCTGGGGTCTCGGCGAAGCCGTCGTCTCCGGTGCGGTTTCGCCCGATCACTACGTGATTAGCCCAGAGACGGCGACCGTCGTCGAATCAACGATCACTGATAAGAAACAACAGATGATCAAAGACCCCGAGACGGGCGAAACCACACTCGAAGCCGTCAGCGAAGACAAACGAACCACGCGCGTGCTCTCGGATGCAGAGATCGAAACCCTGGTCGATCTCGGCACCACCGTCGAAACCCACTACGGCGAGCCACAGGACGTTGAGTGGGCCATGGTTAACGGCGAAATATTCATGCTGCAGTCCCGGCCCATCACGACGATCAGCGACACAGAGGACAACTCGGCGGGCTCGAGCGATGAGTCTGCGCCGGCCGACGACGAGGGCGTGCTCGTCCAGGGAGTAAGTGCGAGCCCCGGACGGGGCTCTGGAGAGGTTCGGATCGTCAGAAAACTCGACCACCTCGATCAGGTAACCGAAGGCGATATCATCGTTAGCAAAATGACGATGCCGGATATGGTGCCAGCGATGAAGCGCGCATCCGCAATCGTTACTGACGAGGGCGGGATGACCTCGCACGCCTCGATTGTCTCCCGGGAGATGGGCGTGCCGGCGGTTGTCGGCACCCGCGATGCCACGCAGGTGCTTTCGGATGGACAACTCGTGACGGTCGACGGCGATATGGGTGTTATTCGGGCTGGTGGGCCGACCAAACCAGACGAGCCGGCGATCCAGCCCGACCCTGTCGAGTCGGTTCGCCCACAGACGCCTGTCAAACCGATGACCGCCACCGAGGTCAAGGTCAACCTCTCGATTCCCGAGGCCGCCGAACGCGCTGCAGCAACGGGAGCCGACGGCGTCGGACTGTTGCGAATCGAACACATGGTGATCTCGCTGGGCAAAACCCCCGAACAGTACATTGCCGACCACGGCAAGGAGGCCTACATCGACGAACTCGTCGACGGGATTCGGACAGTCGCTGAAGCGTTTTATCCACGACCAGTTCGTGCTCGAACACTTGATGCGCCAACCGACGAGTTCCGCGAACTCGAGGGCGGATCCGACGAGCCACACGAACACAACCCGATGTTGGGCTACCGCGGTGTTCGCCGCAGCCTCGATAAACCCGAGCCGTTCCGGTGTGAGTTGGCCGCGTTCAGCCGGCTGTTCGATATCGGCTACGACAA
>LKML01000085.1 GCA_001563795.1 Haloferacaceae archaeon B1-Br10_E2g22
CTGTAGAAACAAAAACAGTATCTGTCAGCGAACCAGCCGGCTACACGACCCACACAGGTTTTCTTCTTTAACATCGACTTCCCGCACGGTTGGTGAGAAACTCATCACGCATTTCGAGTTATCACAGTGTTCGAGCCCGATGGTGTGGCCGATTTCGTGGACAACCTCTTTGCGAACGCGGTCGGCAAACACCTCTGTTTCGGGTTTGGTCGTAATACCGCCATCGGCAGCGGTCTGGAGGCGATGTGTCGAGATCACAGAGCCACTGCCGTTGAGATACGCCAGTCCGAACACGTAGTTTCGTCGTCGGTAATAGAGGTCTTTGGCCGTAATCCCGATGTTTTTCTCACCACGGCCAACGCGGCTGACGAGTTCGATCAGATCCTCCGCGCGGTGTTGGTTCCGGTTGGGGTCGAACGCACTGTCGGGGATCGGCTGTGTATCTTGAATCCGAACGTCACAACCGTAGACAGAACGCAGGCCACTCGAGGACTCCCGCTTTACTTGTGCTGGGATATCCCCGATAGGCACGATGTCGACACGCATGCAAGGCGATATGGAGGGATAGTTATTAAGTCTCACGCCGGAGTGCCGCTGCGTCTGAGGGTTTTCCAGTGCATCTCGGTATGCTTTTTTTCATGCCGCCTGTTGAGTTGCCCAATGAGCACACAGGCGGTTGTTTTGGATATCGACGGCGTGTTGGTAGATGTTGCCGACTCCTACCGGCAGGCAGTCATTGAGTCGGTCGAGCGCGTCTACGGCGAGACGCTCGAGCGGACGGCCATCCAGCAGTTCAAAGACGCCGGCGGATTCAACAACGACTGGCTGGTAACCGACGCGGTCGCACTCTATGTGCTTGCTACGCAGGCCGGCTACGACCACACGATCGAGACGTTTACTGACCGAATCGCCGCCGAGGGCGGTGGCCTCGACGGCGCGCAAGCCACACTCGCCGCCGCGTTACCGAATGCGACCTTCGAGGACATTATCGAGACATGGGATCGCGACGAACTCCGGCGTGTGTTTCAGGCGCTGTATCTGGGCACAGAACTGTACGGTGAACTCGAGGATGATGAACCACCGTTCGAAACAGACGGCCTTATTCACGACGAGCCAGTAATCGTCGAACCCGCGACGCTCGAGACACTCACAGCCACCTACGATGTCGGTGTCGTTACCGGTCGGCCTGCGGCCGAGGCGGCGATCGCCCTCGAGCGCGTTGGACTCTCGGTTCCGGACGAACACCGCTTTACGATGGACAACTGGGAACACGGCAAACCACACCCGTATGCCTTGCTGACGCTGGCCGAGCGGTTCGATGCCGAGTCGGTTGTCTTTGTCGGCGACACACTGGATGATGTCAAAACCGCGATCAACGCCGACCGCGAAGACACCGACCGCACGTATCAGGGTCTGGGCGTACTCACTGGCGGACTCACCGGCGAGACTGGCCGACAGAAATTCTCGGAGGCGGGTGCGACTGCTGTGCTCGAGTCGGTCAACGCGTTGCCGGGCTGGCTCGAGTGACACGCTCGAGTCGCCAATCCGATACCGGGTCAGTTCGCCGGACACGCAAGGCTTAGGCACTGAGCTATCAGAGTGATGTGCATGCGAATTGCACTCCTTGGTGGCACTGGAGATATCGGCGAAGGACTCACTTTGCGGTTGGCCCACGACACTGACCACGAGATTGTTATTGGCTCTCGGGATCCTGAAAAGGCACGCTCGAAAGCCCAAGAGTATACGACCCATATCGAGGCTCGAGGCAGCGAGACGAAAATCACCGGGTTCGAAAACGGGATGGCAGCCGACCGTGCAGACATCATTATCCTGGCTGTACCGGCCTACCATATTGCCGATACCATAGAGACCCTCGAGGAGTCGCTTACAGCAGATGACATTCTAATCTCGCCCGCAACGGGGATGAAACGCGACGAGGACGGCTTTCATTACCACCAACCCAGCGCGGGCAGTGTGACCAAAATCGCCGCCGAGGCCGCTCCTGACGGCGTGGCCGTTGTGGGTGCGTTCCACAACCTAGCCGCAGGACGGCTTTCAGATCTGGATGCTGTCCTTGGGATTGATACACTTGTAGTCGGTGACGACGAATCGGCAAAATCGACGGTCTGCTCGCTGGCCGAAGATATCGAGGGGCTACGCGCCCTAGATGCAGGTGGAATTGCCAACGCTGCCGAAATCGAATCACTGACGCCGCTTTTGATCAACGTCGGCATGAACAACAGCGGCTTGTCTGATCTGGGCGTTCGGTTCGATTAGGGCGTCTCGACATCGATCTCGGTTGGTTCGTTGTCACCACAGCCGTGTCGGTAGAGCTGGTTGGTGTTTGTACGGCGGTTTTCGTGGTCGTCAATCGTCTCGTTGGTGATGTGCTCTGTGATTTGGTACATGTTGATGTGTGTGAGGTTTGTATCGTGAGTGTTGTTCCACTCTGTACAGAGGTGTTCGGCAAGATGGGTCGGCCCCGCATGACGGTCATTGAGGCCGCCGCGGCGAATGCTGTTCATGTAGAACCGCTCGCGGTACGATCCGTACTGTTTTTGCAGCCCATCGTATGGCCGATCAAAGCTGAGTTCGCGATCGTTGTACACATCAACCCGTTGGCCGTCGTCTGTGAGTGCCGGAAAGACGTAGTAGCGATCGACAGTTCGTGGCGCGGGCGCAAAGACTGTCCAGGTAGGTTGTGAGATCCGAAGCGTGTCGGCTCCCGTCTCGATTTGGGTCTCGATACCACTTGATTCGAGGCTGTCGCCGACGGTCGGCGAGTAGGCCCCTGCGGCCATCACGACAATCACGACGACAACAATGGTGAGTCCGACAAGATAGACACTCGAGCGAAGCAAATCCAGGCGCATCGAATCAACCTGAGGGTAGGGAACTGCCCGCCCCCAGTCTGCGAGTCGCTCGAGTAGGCTGGTGATCAATGACTGATCAACCCCAAGACGAGTCCACAAGGCGTCCAGATCATTCCAGAACTGCGCCTGCACAAACAGCGAGAGCCCGGCGAATGCGACATACGGGAACGCACCGATCCGAACCGTCAGCGCAAACGAGGCGTGGCCCGCGAAGAACATCCCGACAAACAGCATGCGTTTACGGCCCGTAAGGAAGATCAACAGCCACGAAAACGCTAGCATGTAGTACCACATTAGCCCGCCGTACTGCATCAGCGTCGGGAAATTGCGGGTAAACTCGCCTAGCAGAAAGGTGGTGTCGTCGAGGCCCATAATGAGCGGTGTGGCCTCGCCGCTGGTCCACAGATCGTTTTCGGCTTTGTGGTACCAGTTCAAAAAGTACATGTACACCATCTGCGAGAGCGCGAGTGCGGTCGCAACCGACGACACTGACGTTCGCGCTGGCCTCGAGTGCAACGCATCAATCGACCATCGCTCGCCGACCGGCAGGAAGATCGCCCAGAACAACAACAGCCGAAACAGCGTATCCGCATAGCTCAACACGAACGGGTTGTGGTGATCGATCGAGACGACCAATAACAACGCGAGCACCGTCGCCAGCGTTGAGCGATAGCCGACAAGCAACTGCAGGCCGACGAGTGCAGTCAGTCCAAACAACGCGGCAATAGCCAACGGATTCGTCGTGAGATAAAAGACCGAAAACGCGACGTCTGCTGTCGCGCCCATCGCAAGCGACTGCGGAACCGCCCCTGTCTCGGTGTAGTAAAACGAGAAGTTTCGCGCCCGAAGTACGACATCTGCAATCACCAATGCCCCAAGAAGTATCCGGAAGACTGCCAGCGATCGCGTATCGATTGCAACCGCAGCCGAAATGTTCGCCCGAAACTGTCGAGCGAACGGACGCAGGCGCTCGAGAAACGACGCGGTCATACGCCGACTCAGGAACTCAGGATAATATTCTTTGTGATCAACAGATCACTGCCGACTCGGATCTCTGTTACTCATTCGTTTGCACACAGCGAGACGAAGTTTCGGAGAATCTGCAGGCCGGTCTCGCCGCTTTTTTCCGGGTGGAACTGCGTGCCGAAGACCGTTCCTTGCTCGTTGGCGATTATGGCTGGAAAGTCAACGCCGTACTCGCTGGTAGCGACAACTGCGTGGTCGTCGTCTGGGTCGGCATAGTACGAGTGGACGAAGTATGCATATTCGCCATCGACAGATCCTGTCGGTTCGTCTGCATGCGGGGTCTCTGAGCCTGTTTTGTCGACGCCTTCGACGAGTGGGTGCTCACGCTGCACCTCGAGTTCGTTCCAGCCCATGTGTGGGACTTTGCGATCAACGTCGAACCGAATGTTCGTCCCGGGTACGAAGTTCAGTCCCTCAACGTCGCCTTCGCCGGCGTGTTCGGCTTCCTCGCTCGAGCCGAGCAGCATCTGCATGCCGAGACAGATCCCAAAGATGGGCTGGCCGCGGTCGGCCGCCTCCGCGAGCGCAGCGCGGTAGGGCCCAGCATTGTCCATGCCTTCACGGAACGCACCGACGCCAGGCAAGACGATACCGTCGGCCTCAGCGAACGTATCGGGGTCTTCAGAGATGGTGACGTTTGCGCCGGCGCGCTCGAGTCCACGGGTGACACTGCGGAGATTGCCAAGCCCGTAATCGACAACGACGACCTCGGCAAGCGTTTGTTCGGCTGGAGTCGCGTTCATACGTCCGCTTTGTGGGCGGGGTGCAAGTGGTTTTCCGTTCGTGCAGCCTACGGCCGGCGTTCACACGTAGATACAATAGAAACCAGCTGCCGACTCGAGGAAGACAGACTCGCAGTTAGAAGTGGCCGGCCGATTCGTTCGAATACTGCAGATCCCCACCGCGACCGCCTTCGACCGTATCCGCACCGGTATCGCCAGTCGAGGGCACTTTAACCTCAACATCTTCGATTTCTTCGAACTCCATATACATATCTCGCATGATGTTTTCGGCGGTGACATTCGAGATTCCACAGCCCGAACAGGTGCCGCCGAGTTCGATGACTACGAGGCCGCTGTCGGGGTCACACTCTCGAACCATGCTCGTTCCGCCGTGCATCTGGATGATTGGCATCTGTTTGACCATCCATGTCTCGACACGCGATTTGAGGCTCTCGTCGCTCATTGCCTGCTATTGGGACTACAACTATGGGAAAGTTGTGGTTCGAATGCGAGTCTGTCACAAACATTCATCCACGCAACCAGCGGCTGACGTTCTGTTGGTCGCCTGAGACGGAGACTGCCTGCATCTTTCGGCAGTGTTCATGAGGCTCCGTAGAGACGACTTCCGTCTCAGCGACTTTCCATTGAGTGTTTCAAAACTCGCTTTGGGCACGCCGTGTGCTCAGAGCCGTGAGCGGTCGCCCGTCCCGTCAGTCAGTGCGCTTGCGACCGCTCCTTTGACGACGACATCGTCGCCGTGGTCGGTGAGTTTCACCTCGGGAATATTCGCCATCACCATCTCATCGAGTTGCTCGCGGAGGGGATCGACTACCAACTCGGGGTTGTTAAGTGCAACCGCGCCGCCGATGCTGACCACGAGTGGGGCATATCCATGAACAATGTTGGCAAGCCCCATTGCGTTCCAGTGGGTAACCTGCTCGATAACGTGGCCGGCAAACTGATCCGACTCGGCGTGGGCGAACACGTCCGCCGCGGTGAAATCAGGATCTTCCAGTGGGAGTGCGGTCTCGATAGGATCGTCGTCGTGCAGGCGGCGGGCATACTCGGGGATGTTGTTACCCGAACAGTAGGCCTCCCAGTGGCCGTCGTGGCCACAGCCACAGGTCATAATCCCCTGTGGGTCAATTGTCATGTGTCCGACTTCACCGGCGTTGCCGTCCCAGCCAGCGATGACGTGACCGTCGACGCAGACGCCCGCACCAATCCCTGATGACATCGTCAGATACACCATGTCATCGGGGTTGCGCTCCGAATGGAACCGCTCGCCGATCACACCGGCGTTGGTGTCGTTGTGGAGATAGACTTCTTGGGTCTCGAGTAGTTTCGAAATCGGGCCAGTAAGCGGGATGCGTTCGACTGAATCCGGGAGGTTGGCAGGGTCTTCGACCGCGCCGGCGGCCAGATCCAGCGGCCCAATCGAGCCAATCCCACAGCCTGCGATTACCGACGGCGTGATGCCGACCTCCGTGCAGGCCTCACGGATAAGATCGAGAATCGCTTCAGTGACGGCGATGCCAGTCGGTCCGCGTGGCGTCGTCTCGCGGGCCGTTGCCAGAATCGTCGCCGACTCGTCTGCGACGACCGCTCGGACGTTGGTTGCCCCGAGGTCGACGCCCACGTAGTAGGCCATCACTCACATAGGAAACGCGGCGGCACTTAATTAAGCCGCTTTTTCTGTTCGGTTGTCGGAGGTTACCACCCGCTGAGTGTGACGTGCAGCTGCGGACTCCGAGGAACCGACACAGAACACACGCTGGTGGGCTGCGTATGTCAAGCCAACCCAGTCAGTCGACCCTATCGAAACCGTTTTGATGAAACCTTACGGACAGTCAGTATGCCGACCGAACCCACCACGGGATACGACCCAACATTGGGCAAGAAGTTTATTTTCGTCACAGGAGGTGTCATGTCCGGCCTCGGAAAAGGGATTACTGCTGCAAGCACGGGCCGCTTGCTGGCGAACGCGGGGTTCGATGTTACCGCAGTCAAAGTCGATCCCTACCTGAACGTCGACGCCGGGACGATGAACCCCTACGAACACGGCGAGGTGTACGTCCTCAAAGACGGCGGCGAGGTTGATCTGGATCTGGGGAACTACGAACGGTTCCTTGGGATCGATATGACTTCCGACCACAACGTAACGACGGGCAAAACCTATCAGAGCGTGATTGATGCCGAACGGGCCGGCGACTATCTGGGAAAAACGGTTCAGATCATCCCGCACGTTACCGACGACATCAAACGCCGAATTCGGGAAGCCGCCGACGGAACCGACGTCTGTATCGTCGAGATCGGCGGCACCGTCGGCGATATCGAATCAATGCCGTTTCTCGAGGCGCTCCGACAGTTTGCTAGCGAAGAAGACGACGAAGATCTACTCTTCATGCACGTCACGCTCGTCCCATATTCGATGAACGGCGAGCAGAAGACGAAACCGACCCAACACAGCGTCAAGGAACTCCGCTCGATTGGTCTCCAGCCGGATATTCTGGTGGGTCGCTCGGAACACACACTCGAGGCAGAAACCAAAACCAAGATCGCTCGCTTCTGTGATGTCTCGACCGAAGCGGTGTTTTCGAACCCTGATGTGCCCGATATCTACCACGTCCCGCTGATGGTCGAAGAAGAGGGTCTTGATGAGTACGTTATGGAGCAACTCGGGATCGCTGAGGGGGCTCTTCCCAAGGCTGACCGCTCTCAACGCTGGCGAGAACTCGTTACCCGTGACCGCAACAGAACCGTTACTGTTGCACTGGTTGGTAAGTACGGTCTCGAGGATGCCTACATGTCGATCCACGAGGCGCTGAAACACGCCGGTATCGAACGCGAAACCGACGTTGAGGTGCTGTGGGTTGATGCCGACCGGATGCACGACGAACACACCGAACGACTCGAGTCGGCCGACGGCATTATCGTCCCTGGTGGGTTCGGTGCTCGCGGCACTGCGGGAAAAATCGAGGCCGTCCAGTATGCCCGCGAACACGAGATTCCTTTCCTCGGGCTCTGTTTGGGCTTCCAGATGGCGGTTATCGAACAGGCCCGAAACGTTCTTGGCCTCGAGGGAGCCCACTCCGCAGAGATCGACAACGAAACCCCCCATCCTGTTATCGACATTCTTCCAGAACAAAAAGAGATCGACGACATGGGTGGAACGATGCGACTCGGCGCACACGAAACGCAGATCCAAGCCGGCACGCTCGCCGAAGCGATCTATCAAGCCGACTCCTGTACAGAGCGTCACCGTCACCGGTATGAGGTCAACCCCGAGTACATCGACCAGCTCGAATCCGGCGCGCTGACCTTTTCGGGCACAGCCGGCAGACGGATGGAGATTCTCGAACTCGAGGATCACCCCTTCTTTTTGGGCACACAGTTCCACCCCGAGTTCCGCTCGCGGCCCGACCGGGCGAGCCCACCGTTCGTGGGCTTTCTCGATGCACTTCTCGAACAGCAGTCAGACGACACGACCCCTGAAGACGAGGTGACAGCCTAATGGTAAATCCAACCGAATTCATAGACGAGGCAGTCGAATCGATTGACGAGCAAATCGGCGATGAGAATGCGATTATCGCCCTTTCGGGCGGCGTCGACTCCTCGGTCGCCGCAACCTTGGCCTACCGGGCCATTGGCGATCAACTGACTCCCGTGTATGTTGATACCGGTCTAATGCGGAAAGGCGAAACTGACCAGATCCGCGAGACGTTTTCGTTCATGGACAGTCTCCAGATCGTTGACGCACGAGAGCGGTTTTTTGAGGCCCTCGCAGGCGTCACCGATCCCGAAGAAAAACGCAAGGCGATTGGCGAGCAGTTCATCCGTGAGTTCGAACGTGAAGCCAAAGAAACGAACGCCAAGCAACTCGTCCAAGGGACGATCTATCCCGACCGGATCGAATCCGAAGGCAACATCAAATCCCACCACAACGTCGGTGGGCTTCCCGACGTTGTCGACTTCGAGGGCATTGTCGAACCTGTCCGCGACCTCTATAAGGACGAAGTCCGGGAGGTCGCCCGTGAGCTCGAACTCGAAGAGATCATCTCCGAGCGCATGCCGTTTCCTGGTCCGGGCCTCGCAGTGCGAGTCATCGGCGAACTTACACCTGAGAAAGTCGACGTTGCTCGAGAATCCTGCCACGTCGTCGAAGAAGAACTCGAGGAATACGAGCCATGGCAAGCCTTTGCGGCGGTTATTGGCAAAGCCACAGGCGTCAAAGGCGACAACCGAGTCCACGGATGGGTCGTCGCCGTGCGATCTGTCGAGAGCCGCGATGGGATGACCGCTCGCGCCCAAGAACTCGACTGGCAGACTCTCCAGCGAATCCAGAGTCGGATCACCGGCGAAAACGAGAACGTCGCCCGCGTCGTCTACGACGTGACACATAAACCTCCTGCCACCATCGAATACGAGTAATGACTCAGACCGCAATCGTTGCCGGCCCTGACCCGGACGGACTCGGTGAGGCCCTCGAGGCCGAAGGGCTTGCAATCTGCCGAATCGACGACCAGGTCTCGAGAGCCACGCTCACAGAGGCCGGTGTCACCGAGGCACATCTGCTGGTGTTGACAGATATGGCCGAAGCAACCGGCGTTGTGCTCGCCAAAGACGAAAACCCCGATATCCGGGCCGTATTTTACAGCCGTGAGTCGCTGCCCGAGTTCGCCAAAGCCCAGACTGACCTGGCGGTCGATCCTGAACTGCTAGAGGTCAGTGTTGTCGCAGAAGAACTCGCCGCAGCGTAACGATTTGGCGATTTTTATTTGACCTCTCTTGAGGTACTGGTTCATCCATGGTTTGAACATCATATAAATATGTGTCGACGTTTTCGACCGCAATCCACGGATAATCCGGCGCAATCCGGCTCGACTACTGTTCTGATTCAAGTACAATACACTGGTATAATGAATTGGAATGAAACAACAGACACTGTTCGCCATCGTCTTGGCAGTTTGTATGCTCATAGCGGTGCCAGCGATGGCCACGACCGTGGGCGCACAGACTGCTGAGGATGACGACAGCGACGAGATAGATGGTAACGAAGAGACAGTAGACGAAAGCGAGGAATCTGAGGACAAAAAAAGCGATGAGCAAGACACCAACGACAGTGATGACTCGGCTGATGGTAAGGCCTCCAACGAGTCTGAGGACAACGACACAGCCGAATTTAGCTTCAATGCCACGCTCGAAAACAAAACTGTGATCGTCTCTGTTGAGGCCAACGATACGGCCCTCGAGAACGCGACGGTTACAGCCAACAGCACCGACGTGGGCACGACTGACGAACATGGTGCTCTCGAGTTCGACCTCGAGAACCGCTCTGGGCTCGAGATCAGCGTAACCGCAGACGACACCACACAAACAACGACCTATGAAGTCGTAGATGGCGAACTTCTCGCACAGGAAGACGACGAACAAGACCCCGAACAACCGGGGCCACCAGAGGAGATGCCGGATGAGGCAGCCGAGCAGGTTTCGGTGATCCACCAACTAATCAACGCGTTCCGCAGCGGCGAGTTCGACCGGCTCGGGCCGATTGTCTCGGAGGCCGCAGGTGGTGGGCCACCGGCTGACGCTGGAAACGGCTCAGAGAACGC
>LKML01000086.1 GCA_001563795.1 Haloferacaceae archaeon B1-Br10_E2g22
AAATCAGGATCGCTCAAGTTGCTGTTGTCGCTGCCGCACTCGAGGTCTGATGTGGTCTTCGGGAAAGTCGCCGGACGGTCGGCTGCGCTGTCGACGGCGATTATCGTCGGGTTCATACTCCCAGCAGTTATTCTCGCCGTCGGCCCGTTTTCCCTCGAGATCGGTGCGTATCTCGGCTATACGCTGTTGGTCGCGCTGTTGGCCTCCGCGTTTGTCGGCATCGCAGTCGGCTGGTCGGCTGCCGCACCCTCCCAGCGGATCGCACTCGGTGGGGCCATCGGGCTGTATTTCCTGTTCGTGCCGTTTTGGAACAGCATTCAGTTCCGCCTGCAGATGGCAATCGCCTCGCTTCCCGAGTGGGTGCCGTTGAGCCAGGAGGCAGTCGGGAACCTGCTGTTTCTTGTGAATCCCTCCTCGGCGTACTCGATACTGACAGGCGAGCTACTTGCCGGCGAATTTCTGCGTGGCGAACTAGCCAGTCTCCAAGCCGCAGCCCTCGCTATGTTGCTGTTTTGGCTGCTTGCTGCGCCGCTTGCCGGACTACTGTGTTTCGAGCGTCGGGATCTGTAGGTCGGCAACTCGTATCCGGCCTACGCCGGAGGCCATGAGATGTCGTGGCCCTCGAGGAACTCGGCGAACGCAGATTCCTCGAGAATAGGAACGTCGTTTGCTGATGCATCATCTCGCTTGCGTTGCCCGGGATTCTCACCAACAACGAGATAATCCGTGTTGCTCGAGACGCTGCCGGTTGCGTTCGCACCATGGGCCTCAACGAGATCCTGCGCCTCGCTTCGCGCCGTCGACAGCGAGCCCGTAAAGACGAACGTGAGTCCGTCGAGTTGGTCGCCGCCCGCATCTGTCTCGACTGTTTCGGGATCGACGCCTGCTTCCAGCAGTTCGTCGAGGGCAGCGCGGTTCTGCTCGCTTTCGAAGAAATCTCGAATCTTGCCGGCGACAATTGGGCCAACGTCGTCGACCGTTTCCAAGGCGTCGCGGTCGGCATTGATAAGCGCTTCAAGCGAGCCAAACTCACCGGCGAGCGCACTCGCAGTCGACCCACCCACATCCGGGATCGAGAGCGCGGTTAAAAAGGAATCCAGCGGCGGCTGGCGGGCGTCATCGATCTCATCAAGCAAGTTCTGGGCACTTTTTGCACCCCACCCCTCTAAGCCGGTGAGATGCAGTGGCGTGAGCCGGTAGAGGTCGGCTAGTGAATCGAGCAGACCAGCCTCCCGAAGCTGGCTGATTCGTTCGGGGCCAAGCCCCTCGATGTCGAGGCCGCCGCGGCTGACGTAGTGTTCGATTGCGCGTTCGAGTTGGGCCTCACACGCCAACCCGCCGGTACAAAACGCCAGCGGGCCGTCGCGTTCGACCGGCGAATCACAAACCGGACAGCACGCGGGGAACTCGAAGGTCGAGGCCGTTTCGGCTTCGACGACCTCATCAATGTACGGGATTACATCGCCGGCCCGCAGCACACGAACCGTATCGCCAACATCGACGCCCAGCGATTCAATCTCCCCAGGGTTGTGCAAGGTGGCCCTCGAGACGGTCACACCGCCGACCTGGACTGGCTCGAGCAGCGCGACCGGTGTCAGCCGGCCGGTACGGCCAACCTGAACGACAATGTCTGTGATTCGTGTGACTTCCGTGCGGGCCGGCAGTTTGTAGGCGAACGCCGAGCGGGTGGCACGAGCCGTATTTCCAAGTGCTTCGCAGGCAGCGATGTCGTCTACTTTGATGACGACACCGTCGATCTCGTAGTTGAGTTCCTCGCGGGCTTCGAGTAGCCGCTGGCGGTACCCAATGGCACGCTCGATATCGGCGACACGTTCGGCTCGAGAATCGACATGAAAGCCCCACTGACCGAAGGCCTCGAGTTCGGCCCACTGTGTGGATGGCCGCTCCTGTGTGGGATCCTCATAGGCCATAATACCGTAGACGAAACAGTCCAGTGGGCGGTCGGCGACCACCGAGGGATCGAGTTGGCGGATCGTCCCGGCGGTGGCGTTACGAGGGTTGGCAAACGGCTCGTCGCCGGCTTCGATCCGCTGGCGGTTGTGTTCGCGGAAGGCGTCTTTCGGCATGAACACCTCGCCGCGGACGGCGAGAAATTCGGGTGGGTTGCCGCGAAGCCTGAGCGGAACCGACCGAATGCGTCGAACCTGTGGGGTGACGTCGTCTCCTTCGTGGCCATCGCCTCGAGTCGTCGCCCGGACGAGCCGACCGGCTTCGTAGACGGCTTCGAGCGAGATACCGTCGAATTTGGGTTCACAGACGTAGCCAATCTCCGCAGACGCAAACCCCGCCTCGCTGAGTTCCCGGCGAACACGGTCGTCGAAGGCCCTGACGTCGTCGGCGTCGCCACTCTGTTCGATCGAGAGCATTGGTGCGGTGTGTTCGACTGTCTCGAGTTCCCCAATCGGTTCGCCACCGACACGCTGGGTCGGACTGTCGGCAGCCGACAGCCCAAAGGTCTCTTCGAGATCCTGCAGGCGGCCAAACAGTTTGTCGTAGGCTCGGTCGGCGATGACCGGAGCAGCCTCAACGTAGTAGCGATGGTCGTGTTCACGGATCGCCGCCCGGAGGCGTTCGGCCTGGTGGGCAGCCTCCGAGTGGGACAGCGAATCGAGTGGTTCGAACGTAGTCGGCGGATCGCGGAGATAGGGGTTCGTCTCCTCGGCGTCGCTCATTGAGTAGGCTACTGGCTGCGGTTTCAAAAGGTATCTGGGTTCTACGCTGCGGTCAACCCGAGCGGTTATAACTCGCCTTTGGTACTTGGGGTATCGCTTCGTCGGCCATCAACTCGAGTCGCCTCATCAAGTGCGCGCGCAAGCGCTTTGAACAGGGCTTCGACTTCGTGGTGGGCGTTGGTTCCCGAGACAATCTCTGCATGGAGCGTCAATCCGGCGTTGAACGCGAGCGATTCGGCGAAGTGACGGGCCATATCGCTGGTGAACCCGCCGATCTGGTCTTGTGAGAACCGACCGTCAAACACGAAGTAGGGCCGGCCGCTAACGTCAACGACAACCGAAGCGAGTGCCTCATCGAGCGGTACCCGACGGTCAGCATAGCGGACGATCCCGCGTTTGTCGCCCAACGCTGCTTCGAACGCTTCGCCGAGGACGATGCCGACGTCTTCGACTGTGTGATGGTCGTCGATCTCGAGGTCACCATCACACTGAACGGTAAGATCAAACAAGCCGTGTTTGGCCAGTGCAGTCAGCATATGATCGAAAAATCCAATGCCGGTCTCGACGGCCGCCTCACCGTCGCCGTCGAGATCCAGGGTCACCTCGATTGTCGTCTCGCTCGTCTCGCGACTGCAGGCGGCCGTGCGTGTCTCGTTCATACTGCTACTGAGACACGCGGGGGATATGGTGGTTGCGCTCGCTTCCACCGAAACTGTCGTCGAGGCGGTTAGTTGACTGCCTCGAGAGCGGCATCCAGCGTGAAGGCTCCCTCATACAGGGCCGTGCCGACGACGACCGCGGCTGCACCGGCATCTTTGAGCGTTCGAATGTCTGTGAGCCTCCCAACGCCGCCACTGGCGACTACTGGGATATCGACGGCACCACAGACGCGGCCCACGAGGTCGGTGTTGACGCCCTCGAGTTGTCCTTCGACATCAACGTCGGTAAACAGAATTGCGCCTGCGCCTAACTCGGCATATCGCCCGGCGGCCTCAGCAGGATCGAGCCCGGTTGATTCCGTCCAGCCCGAAACCACAACCTCGCCGTCTTTTGCATCAAGGCTCACCATCACACAGCCAGGATACTGCTCGGAAACCTCGGCGACGATATCGGGGTTCTCGACGGCTGCAGTGCCCAAGATCACACGATCGACGCCGAGTTCCAGCAGTTCGAAGGCGTCTTCTGCGGTGCGAATCCCACCACCAATCTGGAGTTCGACGTCGCTTGTTTCGATGATCGTCTCGAAGGCCGCACTGTTGATGCGTTCGCCTTCGAACGCCCCGTCGAGATCAACCAGATGCAACGTTTCGGCCCCTTGATCGACCCACTGTTGGGCTGCGGTCTGTGGGTCGCCGTAGCGTTTTTCGGTGCCACGTTCGCCTGCGACGAGCTGGACGACCTCGCCGTCTTGGACATCAACGGCGGGAATTACCTCAAAGGTCGAAAACGGAGTGTGCATGTCGGCTGTTCGATGCTCGAGTGCTAAAACACGACGGTTGAGGCCGCCGAGGTTGCAGCTCAGATGGCAAGAATAACGCTGACGACCTCTCGAGTGAAGATTGCGACAAGACACCCCAACCAGGTCAGCATCACGAAGTGGATGTAGGCTGTCGCCTTGTTACCGCCGTCGATCGTCCGGATCATCACCGCGGACAACGCGGCGTTGAACAGAATAACGAGCAACAGTAGGTACTCGATCAACGGGATATTGTACGGATCGGGGTGAATAATCGAGCCCACATCGAACTGTTCGACATCGAGTTCGGTCGAAAAGTCAGCCAGAATGTTGACGACCTCGAGGCCAATAAAGAAGGCAAACGTCGCGGCTGCTGTAATCCCATAAAGCAGCCCGATAAGCGTCGTCGTCGCCTGCTTTCGTTGGGTTCGAAGCTGGTTGACCTTGTTCATATTCGAACTGATAACCTCACCCAGTAGTTTCGTGTTTCCACCCATCTGGCGGCCGACCAGAAACATCTCGCTGAACTTCTGGATGAGATACGACCGACACTCGATACTGAACTCACTCCAGGCCTGATGCGGATCAAGCCGCATTCCGAGACGGCGATACAGCCGGTTGATATTCGGAGTCAGCGCGCCAAAGTCCTTTGTCCGGAGCGTCTCGAGCACCGCAGAGGTCGTCGCCTGTTTTGCGTGTTCGGCCGACCCCAGCGAGCGAATGAAGTTCGGAAACTGATCGTCGCGTTTGTGGATCGTCTGTTCTTCGTTTCGAAGGACGATCCCAGTGACCAACAGCGGAGCAACAGGAAACGCGATGTAAACCGGCAGCGGGACGGTCTCGATGAAAAACAACAGCCCATCAACGCCGGGGCCGATTCCAAGAAAACCAAAGCCCATAAAGAACACAAGCAGCATCGAGCCGACGCCACCGAAGGCTAACGACCCCCAGAGCTTTCTGTTTTCGACGAACCGTGCTTCGGGAAAATACCAGACCGGATCGTACGGAGACATCGTCCGAATAATGAAAAAAAAGCCCAGTTGGACGAACATGAACATCACGATCACGCCAACGACAGTCAGCGTCGGATTGATCCCCGACAGAATCGGCAGCACGATCGCAAAGACGAGCGCGAACGTCATCGAAAGGATCATTGACATATAGAGGTCTTTCATCACCTCGATGTTGTCGAGTGCGCCCTCGTAGACCGTGCTGTACTGTTCCATCATGATGTCCTGTTCGTTTATCATGAAGTCTTTCATCTCCTGGCCAGCACTCATGATGTAGCCCAACCGCTCTAAGAAGTCCGATAATGCCTTGCTGGGAACCTCTTTGGCCCGCCGTCGGCAGGCTTCATCGAGACTCTGATTCCAGGTATCGACGAGATGGACGACACGACCCATCTCTTCGGCCAACACGCCGTATTCTTCTTCTTTAGCCAGCGTTCGAAACACTTCCATGCGGTCGATATTCGTCATCGACAACACCGTCATGTGGGTCATCACCAGATGAAACTGGTTTTCGATCTGGATTTTACGCTGACTGACGTAGATTTTCGGATAAATAACGGCTGATCCGAGAATCAACAATCCAAGCATCGGCAATGGAAGCCGAATAAGAATCGGGATTGTCAACAGAATCGCCCCTCCGATCGTCCCAAGGAAAAACACGAACGCCGGAAGCAGAATCGTCAACAGATATCGCTTGCGCGACATCTCGAGTTTGTCGTACGACGCAAGCAACTCGGCAGTAAACGAAAGCAGCGTATCGAGACGGTCGGTCGGCTGTTCTGTTTGTGTCGCCATACAACTCGCTACTCACCGGTGATAGGCGAGGGACGCATCGAAAAGGGCAGCCCTTCGACACCGTCCCGCTGGAAGGCATCAATCGTCTCGTTGACTTCGTGGTAGCCCAAGACGCCCTCTTGGATCATCCGTTCGATGACTTCTGCGCGGTACTCGAGTTGGTCGTAGATGTCGCGTGTGTCCGCATACCCCAACAGCGTTGCGATCTGTTCTTCGAGCACATAGGAGTTGTTCATCCCCTGGAAGACGATCTCGTCTTCGACAGGATCCCAGCTAAAGACCTCACGCGTGACAACACCGTCCATCTCTTTGGAGTAGCCTTCGATCTCCTGGACGCTGGTGACACGCCGCAAGACTTTATCACCCTGTTTGACACGGTTCTGGAACAGGGCCACATCGGCGTTGTCCATGAACGTCTCGGGGACGTTGATCGGATCACCGGTAAACCGCTGGATCATCGAGACGATGTCGGATGCGTGGAACGTCAGCATCACGGGGTGACCCGTCTGGGCGGCCTGGAACGCCATCCGACCTTCAGCACCACGAACCTCCCCGACAATAATGTAGTCGGGACGCGAACGGAGGGCAGCGGCCACCAGATCGAACATATCGACCTCGCTTCCTTCTTCGCCCTCTCGAGTCATGAGTTGCTGCCAGGTGTCGTGGGGTGGCAACACCTCAGCGGTATCTTCTGCGGTGTAGATTTTGGCGTCTCGTGGAATGTACGACAAGATTGCATTCAGCGTCGTCGTTTTGCCGGATGCCGTCTCACCAACAACGAACACCGTCTGTTCGTTCTCCAAACAGAGCCACAGGTAGGCCGCAAGCTGCGGCGACAGCGTCTGCCAGTTGGTAATCTGGTTGACCGATAGTGGGACATCCTCGCTTTGACGGATCGTCAGCGAAGGGCCTTTGATCGAAACATCATCGGAGTAGATGATGTTGACACGCGAACCGTCGGGCAGCGTCGAGTCGACAATCGGATCCGAATCCGAGACGGGATCGCCGATTCGTTCGCCCATATTCCGGAGCCACGAGTCGAACTCCTCGAGACTGCCGAAATCAACAGTAGTTGGCATCATGCCGAACGTTCCGTGATCGACGTGACACTCGTGGGGGCCAATAACGTGAATATCCTCGTTCTGTGGGTCGCGCATAACCGGCTCGAGCGGGCCGAAGCCGACGATATCCCGGTTTAGCCGGTAGCGAATCGCGTTGTAGGTATCCTGGTTGACCTCGATTTTGCCGAGGTTCCAAAACTGCTTGACCCGATCATAAAAGTTGGTCTCGCCGTCCGAAATGTAGGTCGCATCCTCCAAGAGCTCCTCGATGAGGTCGTCGTAGCCGGATTCGTCATCTGGCGAGCTGTGGTGGCCACTCATCGACAGCAGCTTTCGTTTGACCTTCTCGAGAATCACAGCCTCCGAATCCGACAGCGTCGGCTCGACAGTGTAGTATTTGAGTTTCTGGCCGACATCGCCGTGGACGTGAACGAAAATCGGCCCGCCGACCGGATACAGGACGTTAGGACGCTTAGTCTCGTAGTCGTCGGGCCCCTCGACGAACAGCGGGAACTCCCCGGTGATCTGTTTGAACTTCATCAGATGCTCCCGAAGATGCGGTTTCCGCATCGCCATCTGCTTGAGTTCGTCAGACGGCTTGGGGGTTCCTTGATCAGTCATGAGGCTAGTAACTCCTTATGCAACACTACGGCTCTCGATGACAATACCAGTTCCGGACCGAACAGAAAATCCGATTGTATCGCCAACCTGTTCGCCCATTCCGGCAAACCGTTTGACCTGCAGTTGGCGACGGATATCGTTGCCGACTTCGATCATCTGGATTTCGATATACACATCAGCAATCGACCGGAACGGGCCAATTGCATCTTCATCAACCGTCGAGGGATCGACGGTGAGCACGATTATTTTGCCGTCGGAGATCATATCACGGAAAAACGAAATAATCTCGAGGGCAGCCTGTCGTTCGTCGTTTTGTCGAACCAGCGACTCAAAGGTAGGGTCGTTTCGGAGGATTGCATCGAACGTATCAATGATAACGACCTCGGGTTGCCACATTGTTTCGGCCTCCATGAGCCGTTTGAGCAACTGTTTGCGCTCGGCGTCTTCGTTGCCGCGGAGTGCACCCGCACTGTCGAAATCCGCATGGAGAAACAGGAGTTCCTCTCGAAGCAGCGGCTTGACGATATCGTACGAAAGTGAGTGCATCTGGTCAATAAACCCGCTGACGGTCAGTTCCGTCGAAAGGAACGTCACAGAGGCATCCTCTCTGGTAAACCCATAGCTGAATCGCTGGCTGATGGCGCTTTTGCCCGCGCCGTAGTCGCCTTCCAGCAAGACGATACTACCGCGTGGGATGCCACCACCCAGTTCTTTGTTCAGACGGTCGTGATCCTCCATGCCGAGCGAAACGAGGTTTCGGTGTGCTCTACTCATTATGATTCAGTCCTAAATTCGAACAGTTCTTGATCGCCGTTCACTGTCAGGAACAGCCGGTAGTCCCGGTCTTCCTCGAGAGTACTCTGGTCAATTTCAATCTCAATGACATTGCCAGGTCGCCAGATGGTGTCATCGCCGTTTGCGTCTCTAAGACTGTATTCGTCCTCCGAGAGGAAATTCCCATCGAGCACGAGGTCAACTGATGATCTCTCTATGGGCACCTGCTGTGAGCCAGTGTTTCGGACGTGAACCGAGAGATTTTCATTGTGTGGATATTCGACACCCGAATCACTAACAACCGACATATCCATTCGAATCTGCTGGCTCACATCCAGGCTTCCGTCATCAATCGAGCTACTGACGCGTTCGACGCCAGTGGTGAGCGTACCGACGACACCCGCTGCGATGACGAGGCTTGCGACGAAGATGATCAGATGGGATGCTGAGACGCTTGCCATGATTAGACCTCCGTTGCGACGCTGATGCCGTGTTCTGTTACGACTTTAATACGTTCAGGATTGGCCGGGTCAGTGTCAGTGAACTCCAAGGTAAGCTGCTCGCCAGGCAGCCACAGATCGGTCTCGTCGTTGTCGTCGATTGCTGTCTCATACGACGTACGCTCTTGGTACACTCCGTCGAGGATCAGGTCGACTTCCGATACTTTCAGCGATGTGGTGCCAGTGTTGTCCACGGTTATTTCGTCGTTGTTAGCCGAGTGGATTTCGATCTGCGTGTTCCGCAAATCGAGTTGTGCGTTGTCCCGTTCGACTTCCGCGTCCTGTATCTGTTCGAAGCCGTTCGATACCGCAGGGTAGAGGATGCCAACCGCGAGGAACAACCCCGCGAAGACAATTGCTGTCGAGGCACTGACACTAAAGCCCATCGTCGTTACCTGCGAAGCTGTCCCAGCGGTCGAGAATCACCGACGTGGCGGTCGTCCCGTTGTTCAGCTTCATGATATATTTCAGGCTGTGGACGTGGTGTGTGCGGTTTAGTTGGTCGGTGCCGGGCTGGCTGACCTTGTTTCGGTCGATGTTTCCGAACCCTGAAAGGAACGACCGAAGATGCTCAGCAGCAGCCGCATCGATCCAGTCGATGCGCTCGTAGTAGTTGACCGCTCGAGCAGCATCGGTCACAGTCGATTCTTCGACGAGGAACTCGAGCCACTCCATAACCACGAGATCACCGACGTAGTCGCCGGGAATCGAAGTCAGATATGGTTTGTCGCCGCTGCTCGAGAGCTGATCGGAGGTGACATACTCGAAGTCACCCTCGGTTTCGTCGTCATCGATCGGTGTGAGATCCTCGTCCGTCTCGGCCGCAGAATCCTCCTCGGAGTCATCCATGTCAAACTCGTCGTCCATCGAATCGTCCTCGAAGGAGTCATCCATGTCAAACTCGTCGTCCATCGAATCGTCCTCGAAGGAGTCATCCATGTCAAACTCGTCGTCCAACGACTCATCGTCGTCTTCGTCGGCCCAGGAGGCGTCTCCAGAGTCGTACTCGTCTTTCAGTTCACTAAACGATTTGCCGCCGGTTGAATCTTGTTCGCTCACCATCTCTTCTGAGTCTGTGTCGTCGTCCGCATCTAGTTCCTCGAACTCATCGTCTATCTCATCAAAGGAGTCGTCCTCATCGACTTCGTCGAAATCGTCATCGAAAAAGCCGTCGGCGTCCTCCTGCATCACCGAATCGTCGACGTCCTCGTCTTGCTGTTCGGTGTCGTCGCCGTCATCGAACAACCCGAGTCCCCCACCGCCA
>LKML01000020.1 GCA_001563795.1 Haloferacaceae archaeon B1-Br10_E2g22
TCTCAACTGGAACAACAACTCAGCAAAAAATAACCGTGAACTTGCCGTTGCACTCGAGGATCCAGCAGTCGCTGACTACTACACCGAGGTGTTCGATGGCGACTGGGAAGCCGACGAAATGCAGGACGATGACGACGAGATCCCGGTCGGTGTTGTGCTTGTGAGCGTTGCTGCGGCCGCCGGGACGGTACTCGTCCTGAAGCGCCGCCTCGAGTTCGCCGAGGCCGCCTCACAACAGCAGTCGTTATTCAAGCGGGGCAGCCGTCGAGAGTGCTTCATCAAGGTCAGCTTCGGTCATTTTCTCGACTAACAGCTCGATCACCGACTCGCGGCGGCCTTTGACGAACTTGATCGACCCAACGACGAGATGCCCGCCACCGGAGACACCGGCTCCGGGGAGTTCCTCGTTGAGTTCGGTGACCATTCGCGGAATGTCGAGCCGCACACCGTCGGATCGAAGCACAGCGAAATCAGGCCCATAGCCGATGGTGATTACCGGCTCGCCCGTCTGTTTGACTTTCCGGTCGTGGAGATTGCCGGTTGTTTTGCCCGGTGCAGGATACCTAAATCGGTGGGCGAAGTTATCCAGGTCGACTCGGTAGAGGTGGGCATCCGACTCCAGCCGTGCGTGTTCGACATGCGGTTCGACCGCCTCGAGTTGCCGCTCGACGTCGCGTTCGGCACGCTCCGAGAGGAACTCGATAAGCCGAAGATGGCGTTCGGCATCCTCGCAGCCAACATCCAGAACATCCGTCACGAGCGTTTTGCCCTCGCTGTAACGAAGCCAGTGGGCAGCATAATCGAGTGCCTCGCCAATGTCCTCGAGATGACCCCGGTCGTAGCCCGCCTCGCCGGCGAGTTCGACATACTGGTTCATGGCGTTGGCTTTCGAACGATCCGACAGTCCGGCGACCGCTGGGACGTGCTCGAGGTCTTCAGAAATCGAGGGATCGATCAACCGAGCGAGTTCGACACACATCATGCCCGTCGTGATGCGGTAGTCTTCGCCGTACAGATACGGGTTGACGTGGGCATCAAGCAGCGGTTCAACCGCTTCGGGGTCGGGATGGTGATGGTCGATGACGGCAATCGGAATGTCGTAGTGGGCCAAATTCTCATAGGCCGGCACGTCCTCTTCGGTCGAGCCGTTATCAAGCATCAACAGGAACGGAAGCTTCTGGCCGTGTCGCTTCTGGCCCTCGAGGGCAAAATTGAGATCGCGGGTGACATCCTCCATTTCGTAGTATGGGGCTTTGCTTGGCAGGCGTTTGAACAGATGCCGTGGGGCCTCGGGGTCACCATGAACTTCCGCAATCAGATTCTCGAGTGCCAACTGGACTGGGGCGGCCGCACACATGCCGTCACCGTCCGCGTGGTGCCGAACACGGATTGGCCGACCCTCCAAGACAGTCTCTCGAAGGAGTCGGGCAACGCTTTGGAGTTCATCGAAAATGGGCTCGAAGGCGGGCCACTCGATGAGTGGCTCGATATCTGCGGGTTCGGCCCGCTCGGCCAGTGCGTTTTGGAGTGACTCGCTGGCGTTGGCTTTGGACTCGCCGTTGAGAATCGAAAGCGAGTCGACTTCGATCTGTCGGGCGTCGTGATGGGATTCAACGCGGCCGCTTACTCTGAGCATATCGTCGAGTTCGGCATCTGGGTAGGCTCTGACGCCGGCTTCTTCGAACGCTGCGGCGCTGATAATGCCGGTGCCGTCGTTGATGTGGAAAATCGTCGGCCCGCCGGTCTGTTTGATCTGGACGACCGCACCTTCGATAGTCGCTTCGCTGCCGATTTCGAGCGTCGCGATCTGCGTAATGTCGGGTTCGTGGTCGAGTATTTCGGTACGGTAGTTTTCGATATCGGGAACATCGAAGGCAATATCACCGTTTTCTTTCAGTTCCTCGAGTTCGACGACCAGTCGGTCGCCAACGCTGTAGTTGCGGTCGAGATTCGATTCATGGACTAGACCGGAAACGGAGTCGGAGATGTCGACGAACACACCGTAGGCAACAACACCGTTGACTACAGCATGGTAGTTAGCACCCTCGGTAATGTCTGTCAGCGTGCAGTCGGGTGCGAGATCGTAAACGACGGGACGCGAATCATCCCGCTCGCCGGACTCCCCGGCGGTATCGTCGGTCATACCCGCTCTTTGGGAGACCGACGTGTTAAGCTTGTTATCTTCGGCCGGCCGTTTTATGACTTGCCGACAGTACACCAATGGTCCATCGACGGCGCACTGATGACGTACTGGCGGCTCTACGTTCCGGAACGCGTATATGGTCGCCACCCTGAATTTCGACAATGCGGCTCTTCAGATCGAGCGAGATTCTTGGCATTGCCCGCGAGACCCTGGAGTTCGCGCTCGAGGCATCCGAAGAGAGCCATCCAAACGAGTACATGGGCTTTCTGCGGGCCGAAGACGCCCGAAAACTCGGGCTTGAGAAAACAGGCCAAGTCATTACCGACGTACTCGTCATTCCGGGTACCGAATCGAATCCGATGAGCGCGACCGTCCAGTCGAATATGATCCCCAACGACGTGAAATCGGTTGGCTCGGTTCATTCACATCCTAACGGCGTGCTTCGCCCCAGCGATGCGGATCTGGCGACGTTCTACAAAGGCGATGTTCACATCATCATCGGCGCACCATACGAGTGGGGCGATTGGCGTGTGTTCAACAGCAACGGCAAGCCACGCTCACTCGAGGTGCTGGATGTCCCGCTTCCCGAAGAGCAGTTTTTTGATTTCACCCAAGCAGACATCGACGAGGAACTATGAGCGAACCAACCCGTGCGGTCGCCCAGGGGACGTTCGACATCCTGCATCCGGGTCACGTCCACTATCTCGAAAACGCGGCGACCTACGGCGATGAACTGTATGTCATCGTCGCTCGCAGCGCGAACGTCACCCACAAAGCCCCACCAGTGTTGTCCGACCACCAGCGACTCGAGATGGTCAGCGCACTCGGCGTGGTCGACGATGCCCGGTTGGGCCATCCTGAAGACATTTTCATCCCAATCGAAGCTATTGACCCCGACGTGATTGTCTTGGGCTACGACCAGCACCACGACGCCGACGGCATTGCGGCGGCACTCGACGAGCGCGGCATCGACTGTCGGATCGAACGCGCTACGCCACGAGAAGCCCACTCTGATGAACTCCTTTCGACTGGTGATATCGTCGAACAAATCCTCGATCAACGTGGCTGAGTCCTCGAGGTGCCGGCGTCGAACGGAGGGATTTTGCGAGTTGCGACGAACAAGCAAGTATGTCTATACTTTCGTTCGATTCGTTCGTGCTGGCGGCTGCAACCGACGACCTCTCAGCAGAGCCCGCAGCCAGAACGCATGCCGATGCTGTCGAATTCCGGCTTGATCTCGCTGCCGAGCCACTGGCCCAACTCGAGGCCTACGATGGTGACCTCCCGCTGATCGTCACCAACCGCGCCGACTGGGAAGGCGGCGAAGCCGAAGACGAAGCAACTCGGCTTTCGACACTCGAGAGGGCCCTCGAATATGAGTTGGTTGCTGCGGTCGATATCGAATGCGGCGCACTGGATGGCTCTGTAACAGCGGCCGATACCGATGCTGCCCATGGCCTCCGTGAGACCGCCCGCAGCGAGGACGTTAGTGTGATCGCCTCGCTGCACGATTTCGAGTCAACGCCCACCGTCGAACAGATGCTCAGCCAGCTCGAAACCGCCGCTGCCGAAGGCAACGTTGGTAAACTCGCCGTGACTGCCCACGACCGGACGGACGCACTGGCAGTGCTTACTGCGACGCATCAGGCTGTCGAGGCGGGCCACACCGTTGCCACGATGGCGATGGGGACAGCGGGCCAACACACTCGTGCGGTCACACCGGTCTACGGCTCGGCGATTGGGTATGCGCCGGTCGATCCCGAAGGGACAACTGCGCCGGGTCAATACACCCTCGAGACGCTCCGTTCGTTGGTCGGACACCTCGAGTAGGTCTCACTCACTACCGCTCGCAAGTACCTCTGGTTGCAGCGACGACGGAACTAACGCCTTCGATTGGTACTACGACGACGTCGACGATTCAGGGTCTGCCCGTAGCTCTTCGATACCGTCTGGCGGCTCATCGTCGCCGAGTGCCGAAGCAAGCAGGGCTGCAAGCAGCAACACGGCCTTTTCGTGTCGGTCTCTGCGGGCCCGAAACGACACTGGGGTCACACCGAGCTCTCGGTAGACATCGAAATGCGAGCGGTCAACGACGCCTTGCTCGACGACCTGCTCGGAGAGCAGCACCAACAGCGCATGGAGGTGGACGAGCTCGGTTTTTTTCACACTGTGTTAGTGGCTCTCTGGGTACCTAAACCCTCGGTAGCTTGACACCCTTGTTAACTTGGTAGGAGGCTTCTACTACTCGAACGGAGTGTATCGACGACCGACCAATTGCCTGTGGCTACGACGTTCGGCCCGCCCCACCGGTAGTGAACCAACAGTTCGTAGGCTGGCTCTCTTCGAGTTGGGTATAACATACAGACGCTGACGGATTTCGTCCTCGAGTTCGCCAGAGCCGCAGCACGTCGGTACGAAGACAGACGCATCACCCTTCTGGCTGGCTGAGCAATAACGGCCAACGCGCTGTCAGCGGTTAGTCCGCAGGGTGTGTCGTTCTACTCGAACTGCGGGTTTCGCGGAGGTATCCTTGCAGATACGCGCCGACAAACATGCCAGCGACGCCGTAGAGGATAACGATGTTACCAATCCCAAGGCTAGCGTAGGCCGCACCCGGACAGATGCCTGAGAGTCCCCAACCGACACCGAAGATGCCGCCGCCGACGAGCACATCGTTGTCCATCGATTTGAGCCGTCGGGTGTAGCGTCGGCCCGACAGTGGGGCGGTGAGATCCGAACTGCTGGCAGTCCAGAAGACGACGCTGACGACGGCGGCGGCCCCACCCATCACAAAGACGAGCCCGAGGTCCGAAAACTGCAAAAACGCCAAGACGATTTCGGGCCGTGCCATCTGTGAGACCGCAAGCCCGATCCCGAAGACGAAGCCGCCAACAAAGACCAGCGGGAGGAACCACGGGCTGGCCTCATGATCTTCGGCAGGTGTGGCTGCGTCGCTCATGGTCGAACCCCCATCGCAAAGACGAGTTGGGCGACCCCAATCGCTACCAGCATGAACAGTGCGACGTTCAGAATCGAGGTCTTTGAGCCCGACCCGATCCCACAGACGCCGTGTCCGGAGGTACAGCCCTTGCCGAGTCGCGTCCCGATTCCGATAAGAATTCCGCCAACAAAGAGCCGCGAGGGTTGGACTTCTGTTGTCCAGCCGAACTCGCCGGTCGCCAGCGAGTAGGCTGCGGCTCCGGCAACGATTCCGAGCGTAAAGACCACTCGCCAATCCCGTGAGGCGATGAATTTGGGCTGTTGGAACCTCGAGAGCTTCGAGGCGTACGATAGGGTCGATTCCAAAAACGTGCTTGCGCCGGCATGGATTCCAGTCCCAAGATAGATGAGTGCCGTCCCAAGACCGATCAGGATGCCGCCAAGCAGATAGTGACTGATCCCATTGGGAAACAGCGTTTCGATCAAAAGCGGTGTCAGTGTCATACTGTTTTCTGGGTTATCGACCCGTGAATAGGTTGGTACTCCTGCGGCTGTTGCCGCTCTCGGCGACGATTGTGCGGTCCCGTGTAGTTATATGTATGAGACAGTCTTGTATACGATAATGGAAATTCAGGGTTCCACACAACGGATTGCCGAGTCGGCACTCCGACAGGCAGTCACCGACCCTGAAAGCTTCGAGCCGGGTCACGTTCAGCGCTTTGTGCGGTTTTTCGAACACGGCGACCAGACCGTTCGGCTCACCGCGTCGTGGACCCTCGGACTCATCGTCTCGGCGAGCCCCGAGACTGTCGCTGGCTCGGTCAAACCGCTGGCGAAGCTCCTCGAGTCAACACCGAAAGCAACGCATCCCGATATCGTCCGAACGCTGGGCTACATCGAAACCGTCTATCCAAAGCTCGTCAGAGAGACGCTCGAGGAACTCGAGCTATCAGACGATGCGTACAAAAAACGGGTTATCTCTGCGGTCGATGGCTACGAACCCTCTGGGGAAGGAAAGGTTGAGATGACTGTTGGCCCGGCGACCGAGTATGAAGGTCATGGTGCGGTCGCCCCCGAGACGAATACAACCAGTCGCCCCAAGCGAAATCAACACCAACAGCCCACTCGCCCTCCGACAAATCCGCCACCGACACCACCGCCGATCAATGCCAGACGCGACGCATTCGAACCAGTTGCCACCAGAGGAACCGGAAGTCACGTCAAACTCTGGCAGGTTACCTACGATACAGACACAGATACTCACACGGCCCTGTTCAAACAGGTTCGGCATCCAGCCCCTCCGGCGTTCGATACGGCGTTCACCGAGACGCTTGATGACTGGCAGGCAGTCGATGACCACGACGCAATCGTTCCCGTCGTTTCCTATGGGACGATTCCGAAACCATGGTTTGTCGTTGAGTATCAAGAGGGTCGGCGACTCAGCGAACGAATGGGCTCGGTCGGCGTTCGCGAGGCCTGTTGGATTATCGACCGACTGGTTGATGCGGTCGTTAGCGCTCACAGTGCGGGCGTACTCCACGGTGGGATTTCGCCCCGGCATGTCATTTTCAGTCGAACCTACGAGGACAACACCTGGGAGTATCCGAAACTCAGCAACTGGGGGATCCCTCGGTTGTTGTGTCAACTGACTGCCCTGCCAATGGGCGTTCCACCACGATATGCTGCGCCTGAACAGATCGAATCCGAGCAGTTCGGTGACGTCGATGCTTCGACCGACATCTACCATCTTGGGGTCATCGTCTACGAACTGCTTGCGGGTAGGGTTCCATTTGAGGGCCACCCGGGCGTCGTACTTCGGAAAATTACAACCCACGAACCACCGCCGCCCAGCTACTACAACAGTGCTATACCCGAGTCAGTCGATATCGTCGTCCGCAAAGCCTTGCGGAAATCGAAACTCTATCGCTACAACACAGCCCAGGACTTCCAGACAGAGCTTCGAGACGCCATTGGTGGGGCAACACCATGAGTTCGGTGCTTGCTGATCCGGCTGGGACGATTATTGTCACCCGAATCACGACGTATCTGCTGTTGTTCGTTGCGGCCGTGTCGTTGAGCTACTACACGATCCAGAACTCTCGACGGCGGACAATCAACTCCGAGATGTGGGATTACGTCGTGCTGGCTGGTGTTGCCGGCGGGCTGTATGCCATTAGCGCAAGTGCTGAGACGATCGCCGCCTCGCAGGCGTTTGCGGCCGACCCGGCTTTGCTTGGTGGGATTCGGCGAATCTGTCAGCTCTTCTTTATTATTTTCCTCGCACTGTCTATGCGTGAACTGTACTACGAATCACCACAACGCACTGACGAACTCATCGCTCAACTGCCGATCGAAAACATCCGATACATCGAGGCAGCGTTTCTGATCGTCGTCTTTTTGCAGTTTCTGGTGATCGTTCTCGCGGGGCTGACCGATATCGCTCGAGTCGTCCAGTTGGCTGCCAGTATCGCCTTTATGCTGTACGGCATCTCGTTTGCGGCCAAAATCAAGCGCATAACGATGGCAAGCCGAACCGTGTTGGGAACAATGTTGAGCTACATTATTGCTATCCTGCTGAGTGCCGGCTCAGCCAGTGCGGTCGAAGTCGGCATCGTCGTTGGCGTCCAACCTGCGATAGTCGAGGGCATCGCCATTGTCCTGACGGTGATGAGCATCACGTTCATTCTCGTGTTGACCACACGGCTCAAACAGAATATTGCGGACATTTCGTAGTCAGCGTTCTCCGGGGGTCTCGTCTCGTGGAAACTACGGCCGGTGTCGGTAGATCAGGTTTCGCTGAATCTCGTTTGTGCCCTCGTAGATGACTGGAATCCGCACGTCGCGGTAGATCCGTGAGATGCGTCGGTCGGTGAAAATTGACCGCCCGCCGTGGAGTTGCATGCTACGTTCTGCACAGAAGACGGCTGTTTCGGTGGCCTGGGTTTTGGCGAGACCAGCCCAGTAGCCCGGATTCTCGCCGGCTTCGACCTTCCGGCAGGCCCGCCAGACGAGCGCGCGGGCTGATTCGAATCTGAGTCGCATCTCGGCGATCGTGTGTTGGACGGCCTGAAACTCCGCAATGGTTCGACCAAAAGCTTCTCGTTGAGTAACAAATGCTTCGGCCTCTTCGATGGCGGCCGCAGCCAACCCCAGTCCGTGGGCACCGACGACCACCCGACCCGCGTTGAAAAACTCCGCGAGCAGATAGAAGCCACCGCCTTCGGTGCCAATCAGATTCGATTCGGGAACAACGCAGTCCTCGAGGACGATATGGCCCTGTTTAGAGGCACACATTCCGATTTTTTCGGGGACATGTTCGGCGTAATATCCCTCTCGGTCAGTCTCGATAATAAATAGCGAGTAGTTGCTGTAGCGATCCTCACGGTCGGCAGTTTTTGCGTATACGGTAAGCCAGTCGGCTTCGACTGCGTTTCCGACCCAGTATTTTTCGCCGGACAGTTCGTAGCCGCCCGTTATGCTTTTTGCTTCGGTCGACATCCCCGCAAGATCAGACCCCGTTTCGGGTTCGGAGACCGCCAACCCAGAAAGTTGGTCGTTTTCCGCAACTGGCCGGAGATACCGTTGTTTCTGTTCGTCGGTGCCGTACTGCTCGAGGATATCACAGCCGAATCCGGCCAACTGGATCGTAAGGCCAATGCCGGCGTCGGCTCGAAAGAACTCCTCGGTGGTTGCCAACAGCTCGGCGAGCCCATCACCGCGGCCACCGTAGGCCTCACCGATGTGTTGGGCGACAAAGCCGGCGTCCATTGCAGCCTCGAGGACATCCCAGGGGTACTCGCCGCTGGCATGATAGTCGGCTGCAACCGGCTGGATATGCTCAGTTGCGAACTCTCGAGCGTCCTGTTTCAGCGAGCGAGCACGCTCGGGGACGATGCTGTCGTCAAGTAACTCCATACACCCGGAAGGCGGTCGGGGGACAAATAGCCTGCTCAGAAAATGTTGGCCTGCTTGTGGACGCTCATTCCCGTGTCAGTCAGATCGTAGGGTTTGGTCGCCCGCGAGTGGTTGGCATCCCGAATTTTCTGGATCTCGATTGCCAGGCGCGTTTCTTCGAAGTTCGACGTTCGGACATAGCGCAACACGAATACTGCGTCAGTAAGATACTCGACAGCACCGTATCTGGAGGCATGCGAGGAGTCTTCGCTGGCCTCGGAGGTCAAAAGCGTCGTCACACCGGCGTCTTTCAGCGAGCGGGTGAAATCGAAGACCTCGCTCCGGCGCTTTGCAGGATGGTCGTACATCATCTCCAACAGCGAGACTGAATCGAGCACGAGCCTCGAGGCACCGAACTCTCGAATCAACCGCGAGATGTCGCCTCGAATGCTCGCCAGACTGTTTGCCATCTCGACAGGATCAAGCACGACAATAGCCAGCATATCGTCTTCGACGTACTGGCGGAACGGCCAGCCTTTCTCTTCGGCTGTCGAAAGCACGGCCTCTTCGGTCTGCTCGAGGGTGATAAACACCGCTCTTTCGCCCTGTTTGAGCGCCTGGTTCAAAAACTGGAGGCCGAACGTCGTTTTGCCGGTACCGGCCCCACCGATAATTCCGATCAGCGACCGTTCGGGAACGCCACCGAGAATCATATCATCAAGTCCGTCGATCCCCAGGTCGATTCGGTCGATCTCCGATTCGAACTCCTCTTGGTCGAACTCTTCGGGATCGGGCGGACTCGACGTCCCGCCACCGCCGAAGCCACCGAATCCAAAGTCGTCGTCACCGCCGCTGTCCATCGTCGGTGTCGATCCACCACCGCTCCCGAAGCCAAACGGATCGTCATCCGGCGCTTCGTCGGTTGGTTCTGGTGGCTCTTGTTGCGGTGGTGGGGACGCCGGGCTATCTGCGTCGGGTCGAGAGGCACCTGAGGGTTCTGGCCGTGGCTGGCTGTCTGTTTCTTCGAGACTAAACCCGAACTCCGCTGCCGACTGTGCCATTGATGAGTTCGGCTGTGTCGGTGGGCCCTCATCAGGTGTGGTATCGTCGGCCGACGATCCGTCGGCGGACTGTCCGTTTCCGAAACCAACCTCCTCGCCGTTCGCTGTGTCGGCATCGAACTCCCCAGATGACTGGCTGGAGGTAGCTTTCGTAGCCTCCTCGTTGCTATCGTCGCCGTTGAACCCAGACGGATCGGCCTCTGGCTGGTCGGTATCAGCCCTGTCGAACCCAAATGGGTCTGGTTCGGTCTCGCCCTCGCCAGCATCCGACTGGTTGGTTCGTTCGGCGTCTAACTCGTCGGGGGCGGCTGCTGTGTCCTGGGTTTGATCAGGTGACTCTTCGTCGGCTGCGTCCTCTCTGAGTGTTTCGACCGCGCTGTCGGCTGTCTCGACGTCGGCTTCTGTTTCCTCGAGTTCGTTGATCGCCTCTTCGAACCAGTCGCCGCTCATCGTGTTTCACCCACCGTGCTGCGTATTCGTGTCGAACAATAGACACATACTCGCAGTGGTTGATGATCCATATCCTCCCCAAGAGTATCCGCGATTATGAATGTTCCCGTCAGCTAGATTGGCTGACGGAGGGCTTTTGAGGCCAGCGATAGATCCGACTGCATGGAGGTAGCCGTCGTCGCCCAGCGGGACAACAGCCGCGCAGCCGCCCTTGCCGCCGAGATTCGCACCGCACTCCGTACTGAGGGTGTCGGCTGTCGGCTTGATGAAGCAACCGCCGAAGCCCTCGGGACACTCGAGGCAGCCAGTCCCGTCGGCGCGTTTTCTGAGTGCGAACTTATTGTCAGCATCGGCGGCGACGGGACGTTTCTGTTTGCTGCTCGAGGTGCTGGCGGAACGCCAATCCTTGGCGTCAATCTCGGCGAGGTGGGCTTTCTAAACGCTGTCCGCCCTGAGAACGCGGTTGCGGCAGTTCGCCGAGAGGTCGAGGCGCTCCGAGCCAACGAGTTCGAAGTCCGGGAGGCCCCACGCCTGACTGCTACCTGTGGGGATTTCGAGAGCGTTCCAGCAGTCAACGAGATCGTCGTCACCGGCCCGCGCCGGGGCCACGGCGGTGGCGCGAGTTTCGAGGTACGGGTCGATGGCTCGCCGTATACGAGCGGCCACGCCGACGGTATCCTGATTGCGACGCCAACCGGCTCGTCAGCCTACAATCTCAGCGAGGGCGGCCCGCTGGTTCATCCCTCGATTGGCGGGCTGATTATCAACGAGATGGCCGGTACCGAGGCAATGCCGCCGCTGGTTGTCGCTGGCGACTGTGAAGTCTCCGTTCAGGTAACAAACGCCGACCACGTGGTCGCTGTCAGTGATGGCCGACAGCCCCACGAACTCGAGGTACCCTGTGAGATCACCGTCTCGCGGGCTGACCCGCCCGTCCGACTCGCCGGGCCGGTGGCGGACTTTTTCGAAGCACTCGGGAAACTGTCCTAAGGCGGCTGGATATCCGGCTCGAGCGGCCTACGCGTTACAACCAGTCTACCCACTGATTCGAGATCAAACAGACTCACGGTCGGATGCCTCGAGATCAAATACGATAGCAGTTGGGTGATTTGAGGCGTCGTTAGTTGCTGCCCCAGTTGGCGATTCGTTTCGGACGATCCGAGATGGGTGTCACATCAACCGGCTCGTCGGCCGCACGGAGTGCCTCGAGGGCGGCGTTCGCACTGGCTGCGGTCGAAAAGTAGGTGATTTCTTCTTCGACAGCGACCTCAAGCAGGTTACGGTCTCGAGAGACGATCAGATCGACCTCGCCGCTGCGGGCCGCATCGACGAGATCAACGGCCTCACAGAACTCGAAGAACTCACCGAAGCCCGAAACAAGGCTTTCGCCAGCCTCGCTGTCAGGATCTGGGAACGTTTCGTCCGAGAGGTCGATTGCGACGACTCCTGACTGTGGGAGCTGTTTGCCGGTCGAATCCTGGGCTTTCTGGTAGGCCTTGCCGAACGAGTCGGCACTGCCCATTACTTCGCCGGTTGATTTCATCTCTGGGCCGAGTCGTGGATCAGACCCTGGCAGCCGGTCGAACGGCAGGACAACCTCTTTGACACTGGTCTGTTCAGGAATCTGTTCGTCGACGCCCAGTTCGGCGAGCGTCGTCCCCGTCATCACCTTTGCGGCGAGTTTAGCGATCGGAACGCCTGTAGCTTTCGAGACGAACGGGACGGTACGCGACGAACGTGGGTTGGCCTCGAGGACGTACACCTTGCGGTCTTTCACAGCGAGTTGGACGTTGAGCAGGCCAACAGTCTCCAGAGCGGTCGCGATATCTTCGGTCACTTCTCGGACGCGAGCCAGCGTCTCGTCGCTGAGCGAGCGTGGTGGGATCATACAGGCCGAATCTCCCGAGTGGACACCTGCACTCTCGACGTGTTCCATAATGCCGCCGATCAGCACGTCGTGACCGTCAGAGACCGCATCAACGTCGAGTTCGACCGCATCACTGAGGAACTGATCGACGAGAATCGGTTTGTCCGGCGAGACACGAACTGCCTCTTCGATATACCGCTCGAGTTCGGCGTCATCGTGGACAACACGCATTGCACGCCCACCCAGCACGTAGCTCGGTCGGACTAATACTGGGTAGCCGATGTCGTGGGCGAGCTCGAGGGCCTCAGGTTTTGAGGTTGCGGTTCCACCTTTGGGCTGGGCGATTCCCAACTCGTCCATCAACTCGTTAAATCGGTCGCGGTCTTCGGCAAGATCCATTGCTTCGACGGTTGTGCCCATGATCTCGCAGTCCAACCCGCGGCGGTCGATCTCTGTTTGGAGGGGTTCGCCGATGTTCACAGAGGTTTGGCCGCCGAACTGAACCATCACGCCGTCTGCGCCGGTCGCTTCGACCACGTCGGCGACCTCTTCGGCAGAGATTGGATCGAAAAACAGCCCATCGGACGTATCGTAGTCTGTTGAGACTGTCTCGGGGTTGTTGTTGACGACGTGGGCTTCGATACCCATCTCGCGGAGTGCCTGAATGGCGTGAACTGAACAGTAGTCGAACTCGACGCCCTGGCCGATTCGGATCGGGCCGCCGCCAACGACGACGACGCTTTTGTTTGCTTTGTCGACTTTCAGTTCGCCTGCTGCCTTTTGGCCCACAAGCGGCCCGCTGTGGAACTCCGGTAGGCGCGCCGAGTAGTAGTACGGCGTCTCGGCTTCGAACTCGCCGGCACAGGTATCGACCTGTTTGTAGTTGCGGCCTGGAACTTCTTTTTCGACCGTCTCCACATCCGCACCGCCGTCCGGCATCGAGGCGATCTCGTTGTTGGTGTAGCCGGCGGTTGCTGCGGGTGTGAACTCACCGTTTTGGGCGTCGGCCGCCGCATCAGCAATTCGTTTGAACCGCTCGACGTACCACTCTTCGATGCCCGTTAGCTCCATAATGTCTTCGACCGTATATCCGCGGTCGAAGGCTTCGAACATCGCATACGGGCGATCCGGCGAGGGACGCTCGAGATACTCACTCGTAAGCGTCGTATCGTCAACCGAGTTCCACTCGACGGCGGGGTCGTACTCCGAGGATCGAAGGGCTTTCATCAGTGATTCTTCGAACGTCGAGCCGATTGCCATCGCCTCGCCGGTCGATTTCATCGCCGTATCGATCTCGAAATCAACGTCCTCGAACTTGTCTATCGGCCAGCGTGGGACCTTCGTGACAACGTAATCAATCGCCGGTTCGAAAGCGGCGGTCGTCTCGCCGGTAATCTCGTTGGTGATCTCATGGAGGCGTTTGCCGAGTGCGACCTTCGCGGTCACGCGTGCAATGGGATAGCCCGTCGCTTTCGAGGCGAGTGCCGAGGAACGCGACACACGCGGATTGACCTCGACAACGCGGTACTCGCCGCCGGGGGTGCCGTCGTCGCGCCAGGCGTGTTGGATGTTACAGCCGCCCTGAATCCCCAACTCGCGGATAACCTTCAGTGCCGAATCTCGCATTTCCTGGTGGCCCTCGTCGGGGATTACCTGCGACGGCGTCACGACCGTTGATTCGCCCGTATGAATCCCCATCGGATCGATGTTTTCCATGTTACAGATAATGATGCACGAATCGTCGGCATCGCGCATCACTTCGTACTCGAGTTCGACCCAGCCGGCAATCGATTCCGTAATGAGGACTTCGCTGTTGCGCGAAAGACGGAGCCCTTTACGGACGCGTTCGACGAGTTTCTCGAAGTCGTCGACGATTCCAGAACCCGACCCACCAAGCGTGTAGGTCGTCCGGGCGATGACAGGCAGTCCGCCGACCTCGTCTACGGCGTCTTGGACGCGCTGGCGAAACGTTTCTTCGTCGAAGTCGGTGACTGATTCGTCCTCATCAAGCGAGATGGTCGTCGAGCGAGCGACCGGCTCGCCGATTTTCTGCATGCGCTGGCGGAACAGATCACGATCCTCGGTTGCGTAGATCGTATCCAGTGGCGTGCCCATGATCTCGACGTCGTACTCCTCTAAGACGCCCTCTTCGGCGAGTTCGGCAGTGACGTTGAGCCCTGTTTGGCCACCGAGGCCAGCGATCACGCCGTCAGGCTTTTCCTGACGGATGATCTCTGCGATTGCATCGGTCGTAATCGGCTCAATGTAGACCTCGTCGGCCATCTCAGGGTCGGTCATGATCGTCGCCGGATTGGAGTTCACCAACACGACGCGCGCGCCCTCTTCTTGGAGTGCCCGGCAGGCCTGTGCGCCCGAGTAGTCGAACTCTGCGGCCTGTCCGATCTGGATCGGCCCACTGCCGATCAAAAGAATCGTGCGATCCTCGGCGTCGGTCTGTGAACCAGCCGAACTGCTGTCGGTGCTCATTATCGGCCCGGAGTACGCTCATCGTAATAAGGCCGACGATAAATTGCGAGATCCGTAGCGATTTTCCGAATTTCGAAAGCGAGTCGGTACCACACACCAGTCGATACTATTGGTCTTCTCGGTTCGGTCTGTCCGGTGGTTCAGTATTGTCTGTTCCGAACAGCCTGACAGCAGGCTTACGACGACCAAACCGCCAATCGTACAGCAGAAACGCCACCCCCAGTGCGGCCAGTGACAGAAAGGTGAGTTCAATATCGAGCGCCCGGAAAAACGGCCGATCCAATGTGTAGTGAAAAAAGAACACGTCGGCAATCGAACTGTCATGAAGTTCTCGCAGTTGCTCGCCGCGCGCACCATCAAACAGGTGATGGGCATCGGGGCCAACACCCCAGATACCTCCTAAAAACGCCCCCGTCAGTCGGTAGCGTGTGATCGGAACCAGCCACAACACCGCGAGGACAATAACGAATCCAACAGTGAAATGAACGATTGCGGGAGCCATTACCGGCGGTCAGCCGTCGATCCATTTCGTTAACAGCCCGCTACTCAGTCGGTCTGTTAGTAAGCTACATCTACATCCTCGATACTCTTGGCCAAGATCAATCTGGGATCGATCCTGTTTTTCGGTCGGCTATTATTTCAGTCGGTAGCGATAGGGTTGGTCAGTAATGACTTCGACGGCTCCCTGATTGGCCCACCGGCCAAGAACGGTTGCGATCTGGTGGGGACTCTCGAAGGCTGTCTCACCGCGTGCTTCGAGTTCGAGTAGGATCTCACGAGCAGTGAGCGGTTCGTCTGCAGCCGCAAGCACACCCTCGAGACGGTCGACATCACTGTGGGTAGTGCGCATACCCAGTATACGTCATCCTGCCGTTTAGCTCTATGTGTGACGCCTGTCAGACAATACTGAATAGTTGGTGGTATCGGACGTACCAGCAGTCCTACCGGTTGACTAACAGAGGTACTATTTTTGGCAGTTTTCGTTTAGTCACTCGAGAAAGCCACCTCGAGCCGCTGGCGGGGTATCTGACTTTGGCGGCCAGTCAGTAAAAGTCGTCTTCGCTGAGATCACGTTGGGCGCGGTACTGTTCGACGAACTCACTGATGTCGAAAGCGTGCATCTGCTGTTCGAACTCGGTGAGTGCGCTGGTGTCGTCGGCGTGGCTAACAGCGTGTTCCATGAGTTCAACAATGAGTTCGACGATCACTTCGTGCAGTCGGCGCGAATCAAAGTCTGTCACCCACAACATCGCAAAGCCAACATCGTGGTCCTCGGAGGCATCATACGAGACGACCAACTCGGGAAACTCCTCGAGGACGACACCCAGCATGTGCGGGGTATCGAACTCAGGCATCTCTTTGCTTGTCGTCTCGATAGCCTCACGGAGTACGTCGACCAGAAACTCCGGAAGAAAGCGATCTGGGGGATGTACGTCCATGACAACGCCGTGGGTCGCTCCGCACTCACAGTCGAACTCCCGCATCCCGAGGTCGAACTCATCGACTGCGACTGTCTGACCACAAGAGAGCTCGAGGAGTTCACTGCGCCCGCCGGGGACGCGTGGTTCTGCCATACCCGTTGTTTTCGGCCAATCCCGTTAAGTCTCGCGTTCTGTCGGCACGCTAGTCCTGCCAGCGGCCGACTGCTCGGAGGCCTGCCGAATCCTGAGTTCGACTGCAGCCCCGCCGAGGCGGTCGTCGGGGCCGACAAAGGCGAGTTCGCCGCCGTAGGCTTCGACGATCCATTTGGCCAGCCACAACCCAAGCCCACTGGCGTGTTCCAGCGGCGAGATTGACCGGCTGCCGTCGATCACCGCCCGTTCGTCGATCGGGATGCCGGGGCCATCATCAGCGACGGTTATCGTTACGTGGCCAACTTCAGGCTGAGACACAACCCGTACTTCGATTGTCGGCTCGGCGGTCGTATGTTCGACGGCGTTTTCAACTAACTCGACGACCGCTTCTCGAAGCGCATCCCCAGCGATCCCAACGACTGGTGATTCTATTTGGGCGATGAGTTGGGCCTGGTAGCCGGCGTTTTCGATCCGCTCGCAGGTATCTTCGATGAGTTCGTCGACCGCGACGGGTGCGGTTTCTGTCTCCGAGCGGTCGATTACTGACTCGAGTTCGCGGGCCCGCCGGGTGGTCTCAACAAGCTCGATTGACCGCTCTTTGAGCCGCTGGCCGACAGCCGCAGTTTCGGGGTCGTTCGTCTCGAGCGACCGTGTCAACTGGTCGGCCAAACCAAGAATTACGTTCAGATCGTTTCGGAGATTGTGTCTGAGCAGCCGGTTGAGCACCTCGTGGTATCGCTGTTGGCTCTCGCGGTCAGTGATGTCGGTATAGACGCCAAAGCCACACTGAATGCCGTCGTGGGTAAACGGAATCCCCCGAAACAGAAACCGCCGCGGGCCGTCGGCTGCCTCACGGATGAGTTCCGCTGCAGTCCACTCACCGTTTGCTGCCTCGCGGTCGAGCGGTTCAGCGTCGGTCTCAGCAGTCGGCGGTACGATATACTCGTTGAGTCGCTTGCCGGCAAGTTCGTCAGTTCCGTAGCCAAACGTTGTCTCGAATGCATCGTTGACAGACATAACAATCGGCTCGTCGCTGGCGAATCTGACCTCGACAACTGGGTCTTGGAGCTGTTCGAACAGCTGTCTGAACCGGTCGGGGTTGCCGGTCGGCTGTGGGTGGCTCTTGGTGAGGTTCTTCGAAGTCGCCCGCACCACACCGACGAGCCACGCCTCGCAGTCGTCAGTCTCACTGGGGATAATAAACTCGATGGTGCGGCTCTGTCGGCCATCTACCGTTCTGAACAGACCGTCCGTTTTGACTGTCGTTGCGTCAGTCTCCTCGAGCGTTTGTCGGACGGCCCGAAGGTGGTCGTCGAGTTCGCTATCAGGTAGTGAAATAAGCGACGACAGTGGTGAGCCATCTAATCGATCAGTAGCTACCATTTTTTCGAGTTGGTCGCTGTGGCCGCGTATCGTTCCGGTCTTGTCAACGGCAAACACGGCCGGTGCGGCCGCCGCCCGCAGCGTGTCACTTTCTATTGGTGTGCCACCGTCGGTGACACAGCGCTGACGGTCGACTGTCGTCTGTTGGCCCGCTGAGAGTCTCTGAATGTCCTCAGCAGCTACAGCCAGTAGCCACTGTGTGATCAAACGTTGTCCCATTGCCCGGATTACGTACCATTTACCGACAAAGTATAAAAATATGTAGCACTTTCACTGTTTGTCAATTTGATTACACCAACTCTCGAGAGTTGTTGACGAAACAGCAGCCACCGACTGTCGAACCCGTTGTACTGTCGGCGACTACCGATTGGTCGAGAACAACGGCGCTGTCGGCAGTCGGCTTAGCTGTCTGCGAGATCTGTCCTGTCAATCCCTGGGGCGTCACTCGGATCGACTCCGGCTGGCTCGTCGGCGCTGCCACCAGCATGTACGCTGCCGGTGTTGTCTTGTACGTACACATCGTCAGCGAACCCAGCAATGGCGTTCTCGTAGGCCGGTTGGTCACGTTTTTCGGGCGTGCTGGGTGCATCGGCAATCCCGCTTGCGGGTTGGAACTCCCCGAGTGGGTCGTCTACAGAGATCCCGTATCGCTTGAAGAACGTCTCATACCGGCGGAAATGCGCTTCGAACTCCTCGGCCGGGATCTCCATCATCTCGGTCCAGCCGTGATTGAAGAAATCAAAGTTGGCCTGAATGTGAGTGATTTCGCGGGCTTTCGCCTCGGTCAAGCCCGCTTCCAGGGCGGCGACGTAGGTGTCCATTGTCGCATCGAAAAAGTCGTCCAGATGCGCTCGCCGGTCTTCTCTGTGAGTTTCGTCGGCCTTCTCGAGAAAGATCTTCGTATGAAGTTCAACGAGTTTGTCGTTCGCCACATCGCTGACGACAGGTGTGGTAAGTGCCTTTTTGGCCGCCCAGTGCCGCAGGTTCTGGCGTATTTTCATCGTCAGTTCATACGGCGTCGACTGTCTTGAAGCCCACGACGTTGTTCGATGAGTTGTCTTCGGCCGTGTTATCTTCTGGGTGTCTATCGAGTTGTGCTGGTGGCTGTGAAGACCGGTGGCCTCGGAGTTAGTCTCGGCGGCGACTGGTTGGTATAAAAGCCGAAAAAGGGCTTCACAGCGGCTCTGCAGAACTATAACGAACGTTACCAGCGATAGCAACCCACTTTAGGGTTGACCCCAAATGCAGGAGTATGACTGAGTCGTACGTGATCATCGGCGATGGAATTGCGGGCAGTTCGGCCGCAGAAACGCTCCGTGAGGAGGCTCCTGATGCCGAGATAACTGTGATCACCGACGAGGGCGAGGCCCTGTACAATCGCATTCTAATCAAGGAGTTCGCCAAAGGGAAACTCCCGGAAGCGCCGATCTCGATCCACGACGAATCGTGGTACGACGACCGAGATATCGATCTGCAACTCAACACGCTGGTGACGAACATCGATCCCGATGGTCACACCGTCTCAACCCACGAAGGCGAGACGGTCGGTTACGATAGGCTACTTTTGGCAACCGGTGGGACGCCCACACAGCTGCCGGTCGAAAACAGCGACGCCGACGGTGTTCACCACTTCTGGACGTTCCAGGATGCCAGAAACATCCGCGAGCACATCGAGGAGGCCGACTCGGCGACGATTATTGGTGCAGGACTGCTCGGCATCGACCTGGCGGCCATCTGCGGAGCCCAAGAGGTCGAAGCCAACTACCTCATGCGCGGTGACTGTTGGTGGCGATACGCGCTTACCGAGGAGGGTGCCGAAATCATGCACGAGGCGATGCGCGAACGCGGCGTCACTCCTGTTTTCGGCAGCGGTGTCGATCACTTCGAGACCAACGACGAGGGCCACGTGACGACGACGGTCGATCCCAACGGCGAGGAGTTCGACTCTGATTTCGTCGGCATCGCAATCGGACTGGATTTCAATCTCGAGTTGCTCCAGGATTTCGAGATCGAGACCAACGACGGCGTGGTTGTCGACAAATACATGCAAACCAGCGTAGAAGATATCTTCGCGGCGGGCGATCTCACTCGATTTGACGACGTGATTCTGGGCGAACAGGCCCAAAACGGCTCGTGGGGTTCGGCGAAAGAACAGGGGACGATTGCAGCCAAAAACATGGTCAACGCCGAAAGCGAGGAGTTCCGCTGGGTTTCGTCATACTCGATTACCCACTTCGATTTCCCGTTCCTCTCGTTTGGACATCCGACGATTGGCGACGAATATGTCTCAAAAAAGTACTCCGAGACCGAATGGCGGCGCGTCGCGCTCAAAGATGGCAAGGTCGTCGGTGGTGTCCTTATTGGGGATCTGGCCCCTCAGAGCACGCTCAAACAACTCATGCGCGAGCAGGTCTATGTTGCGGACACTACCGAGGCGCTGGTTGAAAAAGAGCTATCAATTGACGATTTCGCCGCAACCCACGAACAGTAAGGCCCGAAACGAAGCGGTTTTTGGCGGCCGTATGGAATCGAGTGTATGGATGGAGCCAGCGGTGATATGACGTTGGCGTTCGAGCTTGCGGCACTCAAATCGTTGGCGAGCCCGAACGTCGTGTTTAATGACGCCAGACAGTGGACTGAGTACGTCGGCGTTGTCAGCGACAAACCCACCTACGTCGTCACGAACTTCACGCGCAAACACCGGGTTCGTCAGGATTTCTTCTCTGGGCCGCGCGGTGTCACTGAGAGTTTGGAGAACGTCGCCGAACAGTTCGATACTGACCGACACGTCTTTATCGGAACCAACGAGGAAGACGCCGAAATCGCCGACTCGACCGGCTGGGAGTATCTCCCACTCGAGCAGGCCGCCGAGGCCGCCGACTGGGAGCTAGCCGACGATAGCGACGAGCAGTTTTTCGCCGAAGAGACCAGAGACGACTGGCCGTAGCTAGCTGATTTTGGTCACATGTTGGGTCTTGGTGACACCTGCAGAAGTCTCGCCCATCGAAAGCCCTAATCAGTTCACACACCAATAGAAGATAATGAGTCATCAGCTTCCTGACGTGCAGGCCTCCCGACCCGAGGTCGCCGTCGGGCTCAGCCAGGTCGGTGTAACCGGTGTCGAAAAACTCGTCAAACTCGCGCGCAACGGCAAGCGGCCCATCGTTTTGATGGCCGAATTCGACGTATTCGTCGACCTGCCGGGCGGCCGCAAGGGCATTGATATGAGCCGGAATATGGAGGTCATCGACGAGATTCTCGAAGAGACAACCGAAGCCGAAGCCTACCGCGTCGAAGACGTCTGTGGGGATACGGCCGAACGCCTGCTGTCGAAACACGACTACACCTCGACCGCAGAGGTCAAAATGACCGCTGAGTTGATCACTAAGGAAAAAACCCCGGCCAGCAACAAGGACACCCAGAACACGGCAACGATTATTGCCAGCGCAACCGCTACCGAGGAGACAACTCACGCCGAAATCGGCGCGAAAGTAACGGGGATGACCGTCTGTCCCTGCTCGCAAGGAATGTCCGAATCCCGTGCCCGAGACGAACTCCACGCACTGGATGTCGACCGCGAGATTATCGATGAGTTCCTCGAGCGCGTCCCTCAGCCGGGCCACTCCCAGCGTGGCCATGCCACGTTGACGGTCACAAGCGAAGGCAGTCCGGATGTTGATCTGAGTGATATCATTGACATCGCTCGCGATTCAATGAGTGCACGGATCTACAACACGGCCAAACGTCCCGACGAGGATCATATGACCTTCGAGGCCCACTCGGATGCCAAATTCGTCGAAGACTGTGTGCGCGCACTCGCCGAGGGTGCCGTCGAGGAATTCGATGCGCTCGAGGATTCGGCTGTTGTCTACATCCGGCAGTCAAATGATGAATCCATCCACCAGCACAACGCACATGCCGAACGCGAGGTCACCCTTGGTCAGCTTCGAGCCGAACTGAACGGCGAGGTCTGAACGAGACTGCTCGCTCAGCGCTCGAACGGTTCTGCCTGCTGCCACTGTGTGAGAAACTCTTCGCGAAGATCGCCCGCAAACGTAGAGTCTTTTAGATCGATCATCGCAAACGATTGTGTCGGATCCATTGGGTTCGGCACCGCAATACAGACCTCGGTTCGGTCTAACAGCGTAAACGTCCAGTCGATGGTCTCGAGTGTCCGAACGTCGAAATTTTCGTACTCTCTGAGCCGGCTGTGATGTTGGGCGACGTTCCGTGCCGGCAACTCTGCGAGTACAGTGGGCGTTATCAACAACTCGATATCGATGCCGCGTTCGAGAGCGGCCTCGAGTTGTACGGTCAGCCGACTGCTTGCTTTCTCGAGGTCGATACCCGAAGCCGGTGAGCCTGCTACGTAGATCAACTCGTCTTCGGCCGCCGAAATGCGTTCACACAACAGATCAAGCGTTTCGTCTGGGCCGACCGCAGCCGTCCAGAACTGCTCGTCGACCGGATTGTCGGCATCCATTTCCTCGACGAGGGTCTCGACGACCGACTCATACTGGTTGGCTTTGGCCTCGAGTTGTTCTTTTTTTGCTGCCAACAGCCGATCCAAGCCGACCTGCGGTTCGACCGCCACGTACTTTTTGGGTCGGCCCGCCGCCTGGCTACGAACCAACTGGTGTTGCTCGAGGCCGTTGAGAACGTCATAAATGCGGCCCATTGGCACCTCGCTCGTGCGTGACAACTCTTTGGCGGTTGTTGGCCCGGTTCGAAGCAGCGAACGATACGCTCGGGCTTCGTACTCCGAAAGGCCGAGATCACGGAGATTCGCCATATAGCTAGCTTCTCTCAGAGGAATAAAAACACACCGGCAGTTTAGAAGCCTGACTACTGATCGACGGCTGCCGAGACCTGCTGGATGAGTTGCTCGGGGGCGTCTACCGGAGGCTCATCGCTGGTTCGGACGCTGGCTTCGGACGCTTTGAGTCCCTCAGCGTCCGGGATAATAACGCGTTCGTGGTCGGCAACTCGGCAGGCCGCTCGGTGGAGCTCGGAGCCGGCCGGACCGCCGACTTCGATTATCAGTGGCTCGCCGAGCAGTCGAGCTGTGAGACTTCCGTAGCCTGCGAGTTGAATACCGATGCGATCCCACGCGCCGCCAAAGGCTTCCATCGCTTCGAGTGCACGCTCGCGGTACTCTGGAGTGTCTGTGAGAATTGCCAGATCAATCAGCCCGTCTGCGAACTCAACGGCTGTATCGATGGGATACAGCGGCCGACCGCACAGACCCTCGCCGTGGGCCGGCCCATCCCGAAACGCACCACTGTCGGCTTGGAGTTCGGCAATCGCCTCGTCGGCTACCTGTCTGGCACCCTCGAGATAGTGATCCTCACCAAGCACCTGGTAGGCTCGAGACCACGCGCCAACCACGCGGGCGGCATCCTCGAGCAGGTGGGTCTCGCCGACCTCATCGCCAGCCCGGTAGTGGGTGACCACGCCTGTTTCGCTGTCGACTAACTCGCTTTCGAGTGCGGTGAGAATCCGTCTTGCGTACGTTTTGGCAGTCTCGTCGTCGGTGTAGCTGTAGTAGGCCAACAGTGCGTCGGCGGCCAGTGCATTGCCGCCTGCAAAAACCGTCAGATCAGTGCGTGGTGATTCATGCTCGGCACGGTCGGCAGCCTCGAGCGAGTAGTAGCCAGCGCCCTGACCAGGGCCTTGGCTGCCGCCGACAGCAATGCCTGTCCAGAGGGTGTTGGTGAGATACTCGATGGTGTGTCCAGCAGGGTTGCGGTAGGCCTCATCGCCGGTGTACAGATAGGCGTTAGCGAACGCCCGAAGCAGGGCGGCGTTTTCAGGGAGGACTTTTTCATACCGGATCTCGGACCAATCGCGGCTGGTTGCAAACCGAAAAAAGCCACCCTCGACCGAATCATACAGATGGTGGGCGATTGCATCCAGCGTCTGGAGGGCTTGGGCGCGTTCTCGTTTCAGTGCGAACTCGATGGTTCGAGCCAGCGGGAACTTCGCCTCAGTACCCCAGCCGCCGTGTTGGGAGTCGAACTGCTCGGAGAGTTGGCCGGCGAGATGTTGTTCGATTTGCGTTGTGAGTTCGCCGCTTGGCGTTGGGTCGTCTGCGAGCGCTCGTGGGATGCGGCCGGCGTCGGTTCCTTTGTTGGCCCACAGTTCTCGAATGCTCTCGAGGACTTGGCGCAGTCCGTCCGGGCCGAGATACGTCGCACCTGACAGTAGTTCGCCCTCCGGTGTGAGAAACGCCGTGGTCGGAAACCCACCCATATTGTAGCGTTCGCGCACCCGCGGGTGGCGGTCAACGTCGACTCTGATTGGGACAAAACTGTCGTTGATGTGTGCGGCGATACGGGGTTCGGCGTACGTCCGAGCGTCCATTTCGTGGCAGGCCCCACACCATGTCGCTGTGAGCGACAGCAAGATCGGTTGGGCGCTCCGTTCGGCCTCCTCGAAGGCCTCGGGGCCCCATTGACGCCACTCGGCGCGCGTTGAATCGTTCATATCTGTGTTGGGCGAGGCTGCCGCCTAAGGGCTTCGGCACGGCCGACCCGTAGACGAACCTCGCAGTCGACAAAAGAGGTTATAGACGGGCGCAATCAATCACGGGGTATGCGAACGCGCTATCTGCTCGCGTTGTTGCTGTTTATCCCCCTCGTCGACTCGTTTGTGCTGGTCGCAATCGTTGGCTGGGGGCTGTTGACGTGGCTCGAGACAATCGCTCTCGTGGTACTCACTGGGCTCATTGGGATGATCCTCGTCCGTGCGGAGGGCCGCAACACCCTCGAGCGGTTCCAACGAAAACTCGCCTCGGGAACCCCGCCGACTGATGAACTGCTTGACGGTGGGCTGTTGATCGCTTCGGGGGCCTTCCTGTTGACTCCTGGTCTCGTTACGGATCTGATCGGGCTTCTGTTGGTGTTGCCGCCGACGCGGTATCCGATTCGGGTCGCACTCAAGCGATGGGTCGTCATTCCGTATATCGACAAACAGACTGGCGGTCTCGGCTCAGGAAAGGTCTGGACGTTCGGCTTTCCGGATCCTGAGCAGGCGGCCGGAAACGGTGAGGCCAATCCGTTCGATTTCGGCCCCCAACAGCCACACGAGACAACCGAGGACGGACACGACAGTGAGGTCGAAGACATCGTTGATGTCGATTTCGAGCAGGTCAGCGAAGACAACACCGACCGCGAACACTCACAGTCGTAGTCCTTCGGTGGGGTATTTTTACGGGATATCTCAGTCCTCGAGCGGCCCGTGAGCGTGCCGGCTGCGTGGTGTGGTGTGTCGTGAAACCGACTGACGCAACGGTGGCGAAAGGAAACGCTTAAACAGAACCCACGGCTACGAAAAGATGCGCCAGTTGGGTCGATAGCTCAGTCAGGTTGAGCGCTCGGCTGATAACCGGGAGGTCCACGGTTCAAATCCGTGTCGACCCATCAGTACAAACGGCGCGACCTCCCCAGCCAACCAAGTTTTGCCGACCTAATAACGCTGAGA
>LKML01000021.1 GCA_001563795.1 Haloferacaceae archaeon B1-Br10_E2g22
CAACGTCAGACAGGTGGCAGACAGAGAGGGAGTAGCTTTTAGTTACGTACCTCGATATGTCGCCTAATGGGACTCCGCTGTCTGCTCGGCTGTGATTGGGGCGAACCCGAGATTGAACGCGAGCGCGAAGAACGGGGCGATGAAGTTATCATTACGGTCAATGAGGTCAAAACCTGCAGCCGCTGTGGCGACCGACAGGTTGTCAGCGAAAACACAGAGGTCACCTCACTGGATCAGCTCACCGAAACCGCAGACGAGACGGTTTCCGAGCCGCCGACTGACGAAGCTACCACACCACCAGCCAGTCAAACGACCGAGCCAGCTGCGAGCAGCGAGATTAGTATTGAGGCAACCGACCCGGCAACCGACGACGCCGAAGTGTTGAGTGATGACGGCCCCGATGACCTCGGGACAGCTACGACAGCCAATATGACCGTCGACGATGTGGAGGCGGCCGCTGCCGAGCCAGCCGGCCCAGACTCCTCCTCGGAGGCCAGTACGGTCGAGTCAGCCGACGACGGTGTGATTCTGTCTGACGAGCCGTCCGAACCGGCCGACGAAGCCGATGCCCTCGAGCGTGAACCCGGCGAGTGGCCCGAATACGACACACCCGAAACACCCGAGGACGACGAACTACGCGAGTGGCCAGATACTGAAAAAGAAGACGAGGGGTTTGCAGCCGAAGAGCCGGCCGACCCACCCGAAGATATGACATTTGGCGGTGGATTCACACCGGAGATAACTACTGACAACGCCTCGCTGGCAGACGGCGACGACCAGCTGTCGTTTACCCGTGCCGAAGAGACAACCGTTGAGTACGAACCGACCGTCGACGACATCCAAACTGAGTTCTTCTGTCCGGAATGCGGCTTTGCTCGCCGGGCTGGCAATTCCTCGATGCGCGCTGGCGACATCTGTCCAGAGTGTAAACGCGGCTACATTTCCGAGCGGCCGTTATAACTCTCATTCGGGTGGCAGATCCAAACGACGAAACAGGTAAACCAGCGGCTCGCCAATCAGCGGGCGATGAAGGAGTACAAGATGCGTCGCGGCGAGCATCTCCACGACCGCCTCGAGGATCTCAAGGCTACAATTGAATCGTACTTCGGCCCTGTCAGTGGGACCGAGGAAATGAACGGCCACGAACTGTACGTTGTCGAAGACCCCGAAAACCCTGTGTTCGACCGAATTCTGGCCGGTGCAGCCGAATACAGCGGGAAAAAAGACCAGCTGGCGGTTCATTTCGAAGAGCGACCTGCCGAAGAGGTAATTGCTGCTGGCGAGGCTGATGCGGCCGCCGAAGCCGTCTCAGTAAAAAACGAGTTCCTGCTCGAGGCAACCGGCCGGGACGCCAAATCCCGTCGTGAGTCGATGAAACGCACCGTCGAAGACGACTCCCCTGACTACTAAGCTCTCGGCAACACCGTTGGCGAGCACAACACTGGTCTCTGTGTTGGATTTCAGCCGACCTCGCTGTGGGCACACACCATGCAACTATCCTACATCCTGCGGTTCGTCGTACTCGAGGAACTCAACGCGAACGGATAGCTGCTGGCCGGTCGCCGCAGTCATCCGCGCTTGGAGTTCTGTAGCGACTGCGGGCGGCTCGCCGGTTCCCGAGTAGGTAACCACGACAGAGGCTGTTGGAGCCTCGGTGTCAACACCTGAGCCTGTAGCACCGTACTCCATGTTGATCGAGATTGATTCGAGTTCAGCGTAGGCCGGTTCGCTGAGCAGGCCGTCGACCTCTTGGGTAACCGTTTGCTCGAGGCTGGCCTGCTGGGCGGTTGTCGCTGCGGCTGTTCCGGCAACCACGAGCAGGAATATCGCTGTGCCGACAACAGCGAGCTTTCGGCGACGGGGCGCACTGGCAAGCAACCACCCCGACTGTGCCGGACGGTAGCCCATAGCGACCAACACGACAAACGAACCCAGATTGATCACCACCATTGTTATCGCCAACTGCAACAGCGAGCCGACAGCCACCAGCGGCTCGCCCCAGACGACTGCAAGCCCGCTTGTCGCCGCCGTCGGAATCAACGCGGCGGCGATCATCACACCGATCAGCGCAGTCGGCCCCTTTGTTGTCAGGGCAAACGCCCCTGCCGCACCAGCCGCGAGACCAACAACTGCCGACAGCACACCGGGTGACATGCGAACGGCGACGAGCTCGAGGCTCGTGATATCGAGCGTCGACGGCGAAACGCCACTCACAAACACTATGGACGCGAACAGTGCGGCCCCACCGACGGCCACAACAAGGCCGACCGCCTGCAGCCAGAGACTGTCGAGCAGCATCTGTCGGTCGCCAACCGCCGCGCCGACAGTCGCAGTCAACACTGGCCCAACGATGGGCGCGATCACCATCGAGCCGACGACGATGGCCGGCGAGCCGATCAACAGCCCGGCGGCAGCGATAACCGCACTTAGAAACACCATTGCCAGAAACGAGGTCGGATCCTGGCTCATATCCCGTGCTTTCGAGGTGATCTCCGGCTGAGTCAGCGGATCGAAGCCACTGGCAAACCGGCTCTGGAGAGCCTCGCCCTGTGGCGTTTGTGCGCTTTCGAGACTCCCGATAACGAGCTGTTCGTCCTCGACGCCGGCAACCGCTAACTCCTCGAGGAGATAGCCGATAGCATCGCTCGGAACCGGCGCGGAAAACTGCCACTTTCGAGTCCCGTCAGTCCAAGCTTCCTGCCGGACGAAATCGACGCCTTCGTCATCGAACACTTCGGTGACAGTCTCGCGGTCGCCGTCATCAACGAGCACCTCGAGGTGACGCACACCATTGTGACCACGGCGTGGTAAAAAAGCCTCGTGGCCGTCCTTATCAGCGATCCGTTCGAGACATTCCCGAAAGCTCGAGGACGAAATCCGCCCCGAACGCGCTCGCGGGCGTCTGAAAGCCTGCATCTACCTCTGCGACGGCCTCGGCAGCCGCAAGTGCGGCCTCGACTGTTACATCGTAGGGGCCGGGGGTTCGAAGTGTCGACTCGACGGTCTCGTCAGTCGATTCGCTCCAGGCTTCGGCCCAAATAGTCGTCTCGGATTCAGCACGCTTTGCGGCAGTCGGCCCATCAACAAACCGATCAACAACCTCCTTCAGGAGCCGTTTGACCGTGTCGGCTGACAGCACCCTTTCGAGAGGCCGTCCGAGCCGAACGGCGTGAATGGCTGGGTCGGGGACTGCCACGTAGGTCGTAATGTTCGGTACGCCCGTAGCGTGATAGGCTGTCGTGAGATCTCCCAGCGGCACCGAAAGCACTGTTCGGTTGCCGTCTCCGAAGTCTACGACGCGGGATTTCGAACCGGTTCGAACGGCTCGAAGGTGGCCGTCTTTGCGGATCGCACCACCCGAGCCGAGCCCGTTGATGAGGGTTTTGAGCGTCCCCCCCGACAGCGAGCCGGTGGCCGAAATTGCCAACGATAACTGGGTTGGTTCCTCGAGGCGCGCAGTGAGGTGAGCAGCCAGACAGTCAGTCGGGACGACATCGAAGCCGACGCCGGGCAATAGCGTACTGCCGGCCGCAGTTGCCTTGTCGTCGCGGCGAGCCAGCCGTTCGAACACCGGGAGTTCGCCGGTGATATCCAAATAATCGACGCCGTGGTTCAGACAGGCCTCGACAAGCGGCTCGGCGGTCGCCTCAAACGGTCCTGCGCAGTTGAGCACTGTTTCGATGCCGGCCAGATGGCTCTCGATGTCTTCGTCGAGACCGAACGTGCGACTTCGCACCTCGAGGTCGGCAGCCAGGCTGTGGAGTCGACCGGCGTTTCGGCCGGCCAAGATTGGGGTATATCCCCGGCCGACGGCAGTCCGTGCGATCTGCTGGCCTGTATAGCCGTAGGCACCGTAAATGAGCAATGAGTCCATATACGGCTGTATGGAATCGACAGCAAAAATAGGCGGTGACTACCGCAATGGAGTCGGTATCCAACAGGAATCTCGCTGCTCGAGTAGGTGGTACCCCCGTTCGTTGCCACCGCCGAAACCTGAATGATTCGGGGATTCCAAGCAGTGGTATGATGCGGGTTTCGGTCGGCGGGCGACTCCATTTCGGGTTTGGAAACCTTTCTTTGGCCAACGAACGACTCTACGGCAGCCTCGGGGTCGCACTCGAAGCCCCACGGCTCTCGGTGACTGTCGAGCGTGCCGACAGCGTTACCGCACCCTCCGAGTGTAACTCACTCACCGAAACCGTCTGCGAGCAGTTGGCCCTCCCGGGTGCGACTGTCACAGTCGACCAGTCGCTGCCGGCCCACGTTGGACTTGGTAGCGGCACGCAACTGGCGTTAGCGATCACTGCGGGCATTGCGGCTGCCTACGAGCGGCCTGTGGATGTCAGAAACATAGCCCCGCAACTAGGTCGAGGCGGCCGGTCGGGAATTGGTGTGGCGACGTTCGAAGACGGTGGGTTCGTCCTCGACGGTGGGCATCCGACCACACGGTTTACGACGGATCGGCCAGTCGATGGCACCTGGTCGGTTCCGCCCGTCACTGCCCGCCACCGAATCCCTGCCGACTGGCGGTTTCTGGTCGTGTTGCCCGAAGCCGACGCAGGCCACAGTGGTCAGACCGAAGACGACAGTATCCGAGGCGTGATCGAACGTGCCGACTCGAGGCCGGCCGATCGCATTGCCGGGTTGATCGTCCGCGATGTCCTCCCAGCGATTGCGACGGCCAACGCCGACCGCTTTGGGAGTGCGGTCGCCGAAATCGGTCGGCTCAACGGCACGTGGTACGCTGACGAACAGGGTGGCGTCTACCGGCCGCCGGTCGGCGAGATCGTCGAGACGCTGGCAGCCGAGCCCGCGGTCTACGGTGCGGGCCAGTCCTCGTGGGGGCCGGCCGTCTACGGTATTACTGACACAAACAACGCAGCCGCCGCCCGCGAGGCTGGACTCGCCGCCCTCGAGCAGGCTGGGTTGGACGGCGAGGTGGTGCTCTCGGAGGGACGAAACGAGGGAGCAATCGTTACATCGGGCTGACGTGTCGGCGAAACGGCTAAGAATTGACCGTTGTATTGGTACGTATGGACGACATCCCGTTCGGGATTTCGCGGCTCGATTCGTTGCTCGACGGGGGCGCACCACCCGGCAGCGTTGTGTTACTTTCCGGAGAGGCCGGAGCCGGCGCACGGGAGTTCGCCTATACGAGCGCGGCGATGAACACACTCGCCCAGACGGACGATGAACTGTTTGATCTCCACTACGGCGAACTGCCTGAGGGTGCGGTGTTGCCACCGGAGGTACACTATCTGTCGTTTACCGCCTCGAAATCAACGCTCGAAGAGGAGTTTCGCTACACGCTGTCGGATGACATCGTTACTGCGGTTATCGAACAAATCGAGTATCTGGACCTGTCGACCGAATACTTTCAGTCGAGTCGTATCCCCCAAGATTGGTATTTGGGACGGACAACCACGCTGTCGGATCTCAGCGGTGGTGGCAATCGTGAGAAAGTACTCAGCGTCCTCGGTGATTACCTCACCGACCATGCCTCAGGGAATATCGTCATTCTCGATTCGATCACAGACCTGTTGAGTGCAATTGGCGACGACCTCGAGTGGCAGGATATCCCGATGTTGATCCGCGGGCTCAATCGCGCTGCCGAACAGTGGGGTGGACTGATTTTGGTTTTGGCCAGCGAACAAACACTTACACCAACCGAACGCGGCCAGCTGTCGGATGCAGCAAGCGGGACGATCGATTTCTCCTGGGAGACTGGTGGCTCCAAGCGCGCCCGCGTCATGGTCGTCGAACAGTTCCGCGGTGTGCTCTCGCGGCTCGAGGACGAAGATATCGTCCAGTTCGAAGGTGAGATCCACGAGGGCGGCTACGACCTCAGTAACGTCAGAAAAATCAGATAGCACTGAGGTGTGGTTTGGTGTCGGCTCGCTGGGGTGTCGTATCACTGTTTGTGTCCAATCATTTATGGTGGATGTTTATGTTTGGGGCTACTAAGGTAGTCACTAATGGCGAGCGAGCAGGACACGTCGGCATCACTTCCGGACGACCTCGAAGGGTGGGTAGCCGACCATACAGCCGAAATTGAACCGGGCAGAGAGGATGTGCTTGCTCGAGCGATCAGATCGTATCGATTGCAAACGAACACTGGAGCCAACACAGACGAATCTGAAGACCTCAACGAGCGGGACAACACAGAGGACACAGATGAACCTGCGAACGTAGACGACACAGATACCGGTGAAACTGAAGACACAGACGAGAAAGATGATACAGACAACACTGACGTAGGCGAATCTGCAGACACTGACCAACGAGACAACACAGACGATACAGACGAATCTGCGGACATAGAGGAAACAGATCTGGGAGACAATCCCAACGAGACTGCACTCACCGAGCAGGCAACAAACCGAAAAGACGCTGCTGTCAGTGATGAGCTGGCGTTGCGACTCTCGGAGTTAGACGCACGACTCGAGGATCTCGAGGCCGTTTCGATCGACCAACGACTTGCGGATCTCGAGGCCGACCTCGACAGTCACGTCGAAGACCTGCGCAGCCGGGTTGTCGACGTTCTCAAGGAAACCCGCTCGCGTGCACCCGCAGCGCACGACCACCCTGATCTCGAAACGCAACTCACAGCGGTTCAGGCCGACCTCGAGACACATACTGAACAGCTCTCCGACCAGCAGTCCCATACCGACGAGATCGACTCGACACTTGAGTCGGTCGCAGAGCAGACGGACTCGCTGGCAGAGACGATCGAGACGCTCGAATCAAAAACCGACACAATCGAAGGCAACCTCGAGACGGCAACCGAGACCATCGAGACGCTCGAATCGAAAGCCGACCGCCTGGCGGGTGCGGTCGTTGATCTCCGGCGTCGTCTCGGGCGGGTCGAAAGCCACATCACTTACGAACGGGCCTTGGCGCGGTTACTGGAGACTGCCGCACGCATGGGCCTCAAGAAAGCAGACTGTGGCAGCTGCAACGAGACGGTTATGCTTTCGATGCTGGCCGAGCCAGCCTGTCCTCACTGTCGGTCTGTGTTCGAAGGTATCGAAGCTGGCTCGGGGATCTTCAAATCGGCCTCGCTCGTTGTTGCAGATCGTCCCGCACTCGAGGCTGGAGAGACCACCGACAAGCCGTTCGAACCCAGCGGCGCGAGAAACCACTCACAACCCTCCGAGCCGAACAGCCAATGAGCAACGACGAGTTTACCGACCCTGATACCGACGCCGACCAGTCGGTCTGGGACGAAATCGGAGCCGACAGCGGCTCTGCAGACGACCTCGAGGAGACTGGCTCGCCCAACGGCGAGCCCAACGCCGCCGAGATCAACGAGCTGTTTGCGGAGATTGATTCTGAACAGTCCTCGTCGGATACAACAACAGCAGACGCCGAGGAGATATTCGACCGGATGGATGTCTCAGTGCTTGACGGCGAGGCACTGTGGGACGAACTCGCGGGCCTCGAGACCGTCACAGACGAGCTATCCGAACACCCACATGAGGCCACCGTCGACAGCAAACTAACCGAAGAGCCACTCGATGTCGGAACACCCACCAGAGCAGACCCAACTGCGAGTCCACTGGAGTCCGACGCCACTGACACCGTGGTCGACAAACGCCTTTACTGCCAACGGTGTCCCTACTTTAGTAGTCCACCCGAAGTCGCCTGCAGTAATGACGGAACCAGCATTCTCGAGGTGCTCATTGACGGGCAGTTCCGTGTTCGTGATTGTCCAGTTGTCACTGATTCGGGCCCAGACCGGACGATTCTGAACGATGGGTCTTAGTAACGCAGGCCTCGAGAACCTGTATGCAGTTTTGCGATAGCTGTGGGTCGATGATGGTCAGCGACGGCGACCAAATGGTCTGTACAAACGGCGACTGTGGAGCCACTGCCGAACAGGACACAGCGCGTGCTGCACAGTTTAGGTCAACCGAATTACAGAGCGGCGACGAACTTATCGAAACCGAAGAGGGAGCAGAGTTCGAGGGCAAACCAACTGCCGAGGACGTTATCTGCGATGACTGTGGCCACGGCGTGGCATGGTATACAATCAAACAGACCGGGTCGGCCGACGAGCCACCGACCAGATTTTTCAAATGCAAAGCCTGTGGCTACCGCTGGCGAGAGTACAACTAATCGGATACGCCGTTCACGCATAGGAGTCGGCGTCTCGAGAACAGTGAGTTACGGGCTATCGTCACTGTCGCTGTCGCCGTAAGATGCGTTCGATTTGGCGTTGTCATCGGTGTCGGGTTCTGCGACCACACCATCGCCGCCGTAGGGTGCGTTCGATTTAGCGTTATCATCGGTGTCGGGTTCTGCGACTACGCCATCGCTGCCGTAGGGTGCGTTCGATTTAGCGTTATCATCGGTGTCGGGTTCTGCGACTACGCCATCGCTGCCGTAGGGCGCGTTCGGTTTGGCGTTGTCATCTGTGTCGGGTTCTGCGACTACGCCATCGCCGCCGTAGGGTGCGTTCGGTTTGGCGTTGTCATCAGTATCTGGCTCAGAGACCACACCATCGCTGTACGAATCGACGGGCGGTTCTGTTTCTTCGTCGCTTTCTTCGGGTATCTCATTGGAATCTGTGTCGCTCATAGCTGTGTTAGTTGTCGACTACTGTGTGCTCGACGAATAAATGAGTACGGTTGTAGTTAGTTTTCCTCGAGCAGAGCGGTCGCATGCCACAGCCATCGCAGTCGACTGTATGAGGTTTTAAGCCTGACCTGTCCCAAAGACGGCCATGGGAATCCTTTCGCGGACGTCATACATCATCCGGTCGAAAATCAACGCGCTGTTGAATCGCTCAGAGGATCCAACAGAGACCTTGGAATACTCCTATGAGAAAATGCGGGACGAACTCCAGGACGTCAAACAGGGTATCGCCGATCTCACTACCCAGAAAAAACGCCTCGAGATCCAGAAACGCCGCCTCGAGGAAAACGTCGAAAAACACAACAGCCAGGCCCGCGAGGCCGTCCAGCAGGATCGAGACGATCTCGCACGGAAAGCCCTCGAAAAGAAGAAATCAAAAATGAGCCAGATCGAGGAACTGGAGGGCCAGATCGCCGAGTTAGAAAACACCCAGGAGACACTCGTCGAAAAGAAAAACGAACTCCAGGGTCGCATCGATGAGTTCAAAACGAAAAAGGAAACGATGAAAGCCCGATACGAGGCCGCAGAGGCGTCCTCTCGCGTTTCGGAGGCGATGACTGGTGTCGGCGACGAAATGGAGGATGTTGCTCGATCAATCGAGCGTGCCGAAGAACGAACTGACGAGATGGAAGCTCGCTCGGAGGCAATGGACGAACTCCAAGACAGCGGCGCGTTCGATGACGCCCTTTCGGACAAAGACAGCATTGACCGCGAACTCGATGAGCTTTCTTCGAGCCGCGAAGTCGATTCGGAACTCGATACGCTCAAAGCCGAAATGGGCAAATCAGAACCCGAAGCCGACACAGGAGCCGAAGAGACAGAGTCGGCCGATCTTGAAGACGAACTCGAGGCCGACGGTGATGTTGATATCGATTCGGAACTCGAAGACAGCGAGATTGAAGCCGAGTTGGACGAACTCAAAGACGACACATAAACTAATACTACGATCGATAAAACCAGTACAGTCAACTATCAGGACGCTCCGGACTGTTTTGGGCCAGCCGCCCGTCGGTCGTGATGATGAGCGACAGCACCGACAGTGTCGGGAGCCGGATCAGTGGCCATCGCTACTGGAGCGGGATTGTCCTCCGGGCAAATCGGTGGGCACTCTCGGGGGCAATTCTTCTGGTGGTCTTCGGGCTGCTGGTCGGAGCAAGCCAGTTGTCATTGACGCCGTTTCGGGAGATTGCTGCCGACCGTGATGGCTTTCAGCTGCTGTTTACAGCTTTTATTGGCGCGATTATCACCGGTACCTCGATTGTGGTGACGATCAACCAACTCGTGTTATCCCAGGAACTCGGGGCGGTCGGCGACCAGCGAAGCCGAATGCGCGAATCAGTCGAGTTTCGCGCCGATGTCGAAGACAAACTCTCGACGGCCACCGTCTCACCGGAACCGGCGGCGTTTCTGTCTGAACTCACCGACGGTATTCGAGACCGTTCCGAAACACTCCAACAGACTATCGGAGAAGACTCCGAACTGACTGCGCTCGATGGCTACATCGGTCGCCTCCAGACAGCCACTGAGCAGGTGACTGGAAACCTCGAGGCCGCCCAGTTTGGCACCTTCGAGGTTCTGTGGGCAGTGTTAGATTTTAACTACTCCGAACAAATCTACGAACTCAGACGGATTCACCACGACCACGCCGCCGCGTGTTCGGCTGACACAGACGAGGCTATAGAGGAACTTCTCGAGGTACTACAACTGTTTGGGCCGGCCCGTGAGCATTTCAAGACGTTGTACTTTCAGTGGGAGTTGATCAATCTCTCGCGGGCGTTGCTCTATATTTCGGTGCCCGCCTTGGCGGTTATGGGTGGACTCAGTATGTACATCGATGCGGCTGCACTGACTGGAACCGTCGGTGGAATCGACTCGCTTGTGATCGTTGCTGCCGCCGGTTTTACAGTCGGTATCGCCCCGTTTGTCGTTTTTGCGGTGTTTATTCTGCGGATCGCGTCGGTCGCTAAACGAACACTCGCAATGGGGCCGTTTATCCTGCAGGAGACGAACCGGGAACCAGAAAGTAGATAACAACACTGAAAGACGGCGGTAGCTTGTAGTTCCCCCGGATGCAACAGAGCACAATGGCACCACAGCGCATACTCGTTCCACTGGATGGCTCACCGCAAGCACAGAAAGCGCTCACATACACAACAGAGACGTTTCCCGAGGCAGCAATCGTTGTCGTTCACGTGCTAAATCCAGTCGCCGGCGCAGGAGATCTCGAGGGGACGATCTCGGTGGCGGCTGATGCTGCCAGCGGTCAACAGCAGTTTGCCCAGAAACTGTTCGAACAGGCCCGTGAGACTGCCGGCGACCGGATTGACGACAGTGAAGTCTTAGCTGGCCGCGCCGCAAACGAGATCATCAGCTACGCTGCCGACCACGAGATTGATGCCATCGTCATGGGAAGCCATGGCCGGGATGGTGCCGCACGGCTCCTGTTGGGGAGTGTCGCCGAAATCGTGGTTCGACGCTCGCCAGTGCCGGTGACAGTTGTTCGGTAGACGCCGGTTGTCTCGTTGGTGCTTACAGTTGGACGACTCGAGCCGACCAGAAATCCACAAACGCGTCTTCGAGCGCAGCACGCGGCTTGCCGCCCGCATCTGTGGTGGCGGTGTGGTCGGCGAGCGCTGCCAACTCCGGCAGCACTGATTTACCGCCGGTGAGTATGGTTCGATCCGGGTCGGCCTCAGTACGTGTTTCGACTAGTAACTCGCGCGCCTTTTTGAGGTGTTGGTCGATCTGTTCGTTTCTGATGCGTTCGAATCGTCCCTGTGAGAAGCCGCCTTTTGAGTGGTCGGATTTGACATCAGTCTCGAAGCCCGCATACTCGAGTCGCTCGCCGTCTTCATAGACACCAACAGCGAATACATCCGCCCGAAGCACACCAAAGACGAGCCTGCCAGTGGGCCGGAACCACGAGTCTGTAATCGTAAACTCGCTTTCCCACTCAGTGAACGCCTCGGGCATGATCGGCGGCCGAAGACAGACCGAAACAAGCCCCGCATCGTCGGTATAGTAGATGGTGGGTGCCGCAGACCTGACTAACGGGCCACAGTCGCCCGCTGTCGAGCGGATCTCTCGAGAAAGAGGGAGCTCTTCGTTCTCGACAACAGCAGTGAGCGCACCCTCCGGTTCGGTCTTGAAAGACCCAAGTCGTTGGAGTATCTCAACAAGCCGCTCGCCACGAACACTGTCGGTACCTCGCGGCTTCCGAGTGTCGGCGTCGTCGGCTGTCTGTGTGCGCTCGAGTTTGTCTTCGAGTTCAGTGATTTTATCCTCGAGGCGGTTGATTTGGGCTTCGGCCTGCTGTTTGTCGCTGACCGCGTCGGCCCGCCGGTCGGATTCTGCATCCAACTGCCGCTGGAGGTGGTGTTTTTCCTCTTTTAGCTCCTCGATTCGGTTTTTGAGCTCAGTCCGACCCAACAGCTCATCGATCATATCTCACAACGAGAGTCTACACTCTTGAAATGGTTGGTCTCAGACGGTCTGCTCGAGTTGGGCCTCGATTGACCGTCTACGGCAGACACATACTGGGTTTTCACAGAGTAATAAGGCGGATGCCACGGGGCTTGACCCTGAGGCAGTTTACACACCCTCTCTCAGGTGCCCGCAGCGGACTGCCATCCTGAGTACCGAAGCAGTTCCATGGCACGTTCGCGTTTGGCCAACAACACCTCACGCTGGCTGGCACGTCCCTTGCCGAGCAACTCCGCAGGCACTGCCAGCGTTCCCGAGGGGACGCTTTTGTCGCCGTGGACGGGGAAATGTGTTGTATCGACTTTCATCACGAGCGGGGCATCGAGCCGCTCGATGGGCTCGCCCGAGCTATACAGTTGTTCGTTCATCAGCTCGTGGTCGTCTTGCTGGATGACCGCCCGTTCGCCGTCGTGTGGTTCAACGTACAGTTTCCCGAGGTAGTAGCCGCCGGAGAAGTGCTCGAACATGCTATCCATGTCACCGAATGACATGGTTGCTAATAAGCGTTGTCGGATATATTTATATGTGACCGCTATCAGTCTATTTCGTTGGTGACAGTCAATCGGTCACGAACAGACGGTCGACAAACGACCAGAAATATGCCGCCAGCACGAACGAGGTCGTTAGGACCACTCGACGTCGATCGACTCGAGGACGACGTCGTCGTACGGTTTGTCTCTGCCATCTGTTCGCACCGAGCCGATCTCTTCGACGACATCCATCCCCTCGATTACCTCACCGAAGACGGAGTGTTTGCCGTCGAGGTGTGGGGTGGCATCCAGCGTGATGAAAAACTGCGAGCCGTTGGTGTTCGGCCCGGCGTTTGCCATGCTGAGTGTCCCTGCACTGTCGTGGGTCAACTCGTCGTGGAATTCATCGTCGAACTGATAGCCGGGCCCGCCGCGGCCGGTGCCGGTCGGATCGCCGCCTTGGATCATAAAGCCCTCAATGATACGGTGGAATAGCACGTCCTCGTAGAGCGGTTGGTTCTCAACGGTCTCGCCTGTTTCGGGGTCAGTCCACTCTTTGGAGCCCGTTGCGAGGCCGATGAAGTTGCCGACGGTGTTGGGTGCGCGTTCTTCGAACAACTCGACGGTGATATCGCCGTGGTTGGTATGCAGCGTGGCGGTTGGATTTGCCATGTGCGTCGAGTGGTCGGGGACGGACAAAACAGTGGTGTCTCGACGCGCGGCTCACCGGACCTAGCCAACGCTGCGGCTACAGTGTTCTCAGCGAATCCGTGCCAGTCTGTGAGCGCCGCTGGATGCGGTTTTTCAACGCGCAGTTCGGCAACGCTGCAGACCATCGAGTGAAACTGACAGTCATGTTCAGCGAGACCATCTCGTCGCTTCGAAAGCCTGCCTACACCTGTTGGCGTCGCTGTTGGCCACTCGCCTGTTGAGTCCAGTTCACTCGGCGAGACTGATGGCCCCGGGGTCTTGTCGAGACCCTGCTGTCGGCTGGTGTGCTCACCGGTGATGCACAGCTCTACGTCTCGGAGGCGTTTGCCGAACAGTGGCTCGCCGAGATGGATCGACTTCGTCGAGCCACCGACAGCGATATCGCGGCTGCGGCCGCCACTGCCGTCGATTTCGAGGCCGACTCGCTGGTTTCCGGCGAGCGACTGCTGGGTGCTGGTTCTCGAGAGGAAATCTCCGATTTCCAAGAGCTCGGCTACGGATGGGGCCTCTTTGACCGGGCCACAACACAGCCAGATCGATGCTGAAATCCAGCAGGCGACGTCTGGAACGTATGCGCCTTGAAACCAACAGGCCGCTACACTCGGCCTGAAATCCCGTGTCGGGTTTCCTCCGCGTTCACGCGGGGGAGGAGGTCAATCGGTGTTGTATACCTTCCGGCGGCTTTCGGAGCCGACCGACTAACCGACCGGGAGACCGACTGACTTTATTGGTCGGCACACTGATTCGCCGATATGGCTATTGAGACGGGAGACAGTATCACCATCGAGTACATCGGGCGGTTCGAAGACGGCACTGTCTTCGATACCTCCCGGTTTGCTGTGGCGGCCGAAAATGGCCTTCATGAGGCACAGGACAACGACGAAGACGACTACGGGCCGCTTTCCTTTAGGGTCGGTGAGCGAGAAGTAATCGAAGGACTCGACGAGGCAGTTGTCGGACTGGTTGACGGCCAAGAGACGACCGTTAGTATTCCACCCGAAAAGGCCTACGGCGAGTTCAACCCCGAGTGGGTCAGAGAGTACGACGCCGAGACGTTCGAGGGAATGGTTGGTCAACCCCCCAAGGTTGGCATGCACGTCCATGCAGAAAACGGATTGCACGGTGATGTCACTGCAGTACGAGACGACGTTGTAGAAGTCGATTTCAATCACGAACTGGCGGATCGAACGCTCGTATTCGAGATTGAAGTGATTGGTGTCTGGTAGGCCAGCCGAGTTAGACGCGACCGACGTTTTCGACGGCCACGCTTTCGACGTCTTCGACACCGCTGAAGGCTTCTTCGACGACTTCGGTGCCACCGGCACCGTCAGCGACGATCACCGTCGGCAGCAGTGCGACAAGTCCGAACGCCACATCGTCGCGTTCGAAGCCGTTGATCTGTGCGCCCTCCGGAAGCGAGGCCTCGAGTTTCTCCTGAAGTGTATCGAGATCGATTTCGGGGCTGGCCGGCATGACTTTCATTTTGGCGGCGACTTTTCCCATGGTTATGGCCCCCGGAATCCGCAGTCTGGGCACTCATAGAGGTTGCTCTGTTTGCGGCATTTCGCACATCGGTGGACGTCTGTGCCGCACTCCGGACAACTAAACGACGCAGCGTTCATCCCTGCGACTTTGATGCCACAGGAGACACACTGTCGTTCCTGGACGGATTCGCTCATATCTCTACTGACCGGAGCGCGGCTTTTAACCGTTGTCTTTCAGCCGCCACCGACGGCAACACTGTTTGCCTCTCGGTGCCCACCACTGGGTATGTCTGACCCCGAGTCGTCGGCCGAACGTGAAGCCACCACAACCGCCGTAGGCAGCATTGACCCGCAGGTAATCGACTCAATTGCGGTTACTATCGAAGATGTTGTCGCTGCACTCGAGGCAAACCGCAGTGCCAACCGCGGGGCTGTGCTTCGAATCACCCCACCGTTCGCCGGCCGGATGCGCGCTCGCCTGCACATCGACGGCAGTGAAGGAACCTACGACAGCGAGACCCAACCCATCCATCTCAACCCAGAGCGACTCGTCGAAGCCGTTCCAGCGTATCCAACTGCCGACGACACTGCTGATTTGACCGATGACGACCTCCAAGCCCACCGCCGTCGACACACTGACCGCGTTGCCGAGTGGCGCACGGCAGTTCGTCAGCGGCTCTGTGAGGAAACGACTGTCTCACACAACGGCAAAACTCTCGAGTTGCGAGTCCTCCATTTGGGGTAAGAATCTGTGTTGCTGGCTTGATTGTAGCTGAGGCTCTGCGGATAAAATATGAAAAAATCAACAGCCGACCGGCTGTGGTTACAGACGCTGGAGGTTTTTGGCTCGAGGGCCTTTTTCGGCCTCAACAATGTCAAACTCTACTTCCTCACCCTCTTCGAGGTCAGGGCCGCCGACATCTTCCATATGGAAGAACACGTCGTCGTCAGCATCTTCTGTTTCGATGAATCCGTAACCGCCTGTGTCGTTAAAGAACGCAACCGTACCTTGTGCCATTCGCAATATCTCCAATCGAGGCAACGATACTCACACACATATATCTATGGGTCAGCACAGCGGTGAGTACAAACCAACGCCACAGCGGTTAGTCCACGGGGTGTTCGATCCCTTCGAACAGCTCAAGAATGTCGTCTGCTTGGTCGTCTTCGAGGTCTTCGGGATACCCTCCCACCCCAAGGACGATGTCGTCTTCGTGATCAACTGCCGTCACGTAGACGCGGATGTCGATGCGTTGGCCGTCGAAACGGGCCGTACCATCGAATGTGCTGACTGTCGTCTCACTGTCCAGTACGGTCAGCGTCGTCTCTTCGAGTTTCTCGCCGATCTCGAGTTCACCGAACTCACTGCTGGCGAACTCGAGAATCTCTTCGTTATCGGCGTCTGCGATCGGATTAAACGACCGGCCGACAAACTCGAATGCAGGCGTCGAGACGACACCAAACAGGCTGCTTTCGATATCCTCACCGTCGAGGCCTTCGACTGTGTTTGCATACAGTGTGATATGGTTGGTTGCCTCGACTTCGCGGGATTCGCCGCCGGCTTCGACTTCTTCGGTAAGTGTCTCGGTTCGTTCTTTTTGGAGTTCGTGGCCCGTCTCCGAGAGTACCGACTCCGAGATGGCTACCGGCGATGCCTCTCTACTCAGCGGTTCGTCGCCCGTGGCAAGCTCCGTACAGCCACTAAGTGCTGTCAGCCCAACTGCACCGATCAGTAGTGCCCGTCTGCGTGTGTACATGCAGATGGGTTTTCGGTCACAGCCTGATAACTATCGTTAAAATAGTGTGATACTATCGAGTTGGAATAAATTCGAAACACAGCACGGTTTGCTGAGTGCCAACACCGTCGAAAACGTCCTACTCGACCAACCTAGCGGAAGCCCATGGCTTCGATCTGCTCTTGATATCGGTTACGGATCGTTACTTCTGTGACCTGGGCCACATCGGCGACCTCTCGTTGAGTTTTCTTTTCGTTACACAGAAGCGAGGCTGCATAGATTGCGGCGGCCGCAAACCCAGTTGGGGATTTCCCCGACAGTAGTCCTTCTTCGGCCGAGACGTCGATTATCTCGGTGGCTTTGGCCTGGACTTCTTCGCTGAGTCCCAACGAGGAAGCAAACCGGGGAACAAACTGTTTGGGATCGACTGGTCGGAGTTCCAGTCCTAACTCCTGGGAAATGTACCGATAGGTTCGGCCGATTTCTTTTTGCGGCACACGCGAGACTTCCGCGACCTCGTCCAGCGAGCGTGGAATGCCTTCCTGCCGGCAGGCCGCATACAGAGTTGCAGTGGCGACACCCTCGATCGAGCGGCCGCGGATTAGATCCTCGTTGAGCGCGCGACGATACGTTACCGAGGCGACTTCGCGTACCGACCGAGGAACACCCAACGCCGATGCCATTCGGTCGATTTCGCTGAGTGCAAACTGCAGGTTCCGCTCACCGGCGTCTTTCGTGCGGATACGTTCTTGCCATTTGCGCAGACGATGCATCTGGCTGCGTTTTTCTGACGAAAGGGATCGTCCGTAGGCGTCTTTGTCCTTCCAGTCAATAGTGGTCGTCAGCCCCCGGTCGTGCATTGTCTCGGTGATCGGTGCGCCGACTCGAGATTTGCTCTGCCGCTCGGAATGGTTGAACGCGCGCCACTCCGGTCCGCGATCGATCTGTTGTTCGTCGAGAACCAACCCACAGTCATCACACACCAACTCGCCCTGATCAGCGTCGGTGACGATTTCATCCGAACCACACTCGGGACATTCAAGCGTTTCGTCCGACTGCTGTTCCGATTCTCGCTCCTGTTGGCGCTGCCTGCTCGGACGTTCCATTATAAGGTTTGTGGTTCGGACTTTATTTAAACGTTTTTGAAATAAAACGGACTTGTCTCTTGGAATAAACGTCTGACGCGATGCCCAACTGATCTGCGGAAACGGCACACAAGGCCTCTAGAGACTTCAAGCGACGACCACAGTGCTACCGAAAGTGCAACCGAACTGCTGTCGATTGCTAAACATTGTCTTTCATTCTGTGAGCTGTTTTGTATGCATTCTGTTAGTGCCGACTGGCTGGCTATTGGCGAGTGTACCACTCGGTGTTGCCGTTGTAAGGCTTTTGAGCCGACAGCCAGTACTGTCGGTATGATTCAGTTTCGACAAGCATCCCCAGCGGCCCGCACTCGACTGGACAGGAGGCCCTGAGGTGGCTCGGAAACGCGAACTCGAAGGGCAACTGGCAGTCGTCGCCGGCTTCGAGAACCCGCAAGCGCCCCTCGAGCAGTATCCAACACCGCCGTCGTTGGCGGCCCACGTCGTTCACCTGGCTGATCTACAAGGCGATATCGCTGACAGAACGGTCGTCGATCTCGGAGCCGGCACGGGGATGTTCGCACTCGGAGCCGCACTTCGAGGCCCCCGCCGCGTGATCGGCCTCGAACTCGACGGCGAGCCGCTTCGGACGGCCATCGAAAATCGCAAGCGGGTCGGCACAACAACCGAAATCCACTGGCTGCAGGCCGATGCCGCCCGCCCGCCGCTGGCACTCGACGAGCCAGCAACTGTTGTCATGAATCCGCCGTTTGGAGCCCAAAATGGCCAGGAAGGCGCAGACCGGGCCTTTTTGCAGACGGCCGCCGAGATTAGCGACGTCTCATATTCTGTTCACAACACCGGCAGCAAGGAATTCATCGAAGCGTTTGCGGCCGATAACGCCGGCGAGGTAACTCACGCCTTCGCTGCGGCCCTCGAGGTTCACAATCAGTTCGAGCATCACGACAAAACCAGAAAAGAAATCGAAACTGAAGTCTACCGGATCGAGTGGAACCGGTAAGCAGCGTCTGCTGACTACGTACCCTTGCAGCAAACACCGACTGTGTTTATCGGAGTTATTTTGACGGCCCCTGTGACACCGCACCGACCGGCAGCCTCGTCTGTTAGACTGCCTTCGGCGTTTGTTTATAAGTAGTCGTGTTCGACCAGCCGATCGACCGCCTCACGGAGTCGGTCTTCGCTGGCGGCATACGAGATCCGCGCGTAGCCTGGTGCGCCGAAAGCACTCCCCGGCACTGTTGCGACGTGAGCCTCCTGGATTGCTCCCTCACACCATGCCTGGTCGTCATCGTCGACCGGGATCATCATATAAAACGCGCCGTCGCCGACCGGCACGTCGACATCGTGTTCGGCAAACAACTCAGCAAGCATATCACGCCGCTTGCGGAAGGCTTCGCGCATTTCTGCGACCGCCTCGTCGGTACGCTCCGAGAGAGCTTCGACGCCCGCGTGCTGGACAAAGTTCACTGCACACGAGACAGAATGTGAGTGGAGTTTGCTCGCTTCGTCAATGAGATCCTGTGGGGCGTGGATGTACCCAAGCCGCCAGCCAGTCATCGAGAAGGCTTTCGAAAAGCCGTTGAGCGTGATTGTTCGGCCTTCCATCCCCTCCAGCGAGCCAAGCGAGGTCTGTTCGACACCGTAGGTAATTCGCTCGTAGATTTCGTCCGAAATAACAGCGAAGTCGTGTTTGACCGCAAGATCACGAACGCCCTCGAGGGCGGCATCCGAGTACACTGCACCAGTTGGGTTTGACGGTGAGTTGACAACGAGGAGTTCGGTCTCATCAGACACCGCCTCAGCGAGGTCATCGAGTCCTGCCTCGAGTTGGAACTCGTACGGCGACAGATCAACGCGGTTCAGCGAGCCGCCAGCGAGTTTCACCATCGCTTCGTATGAGACCCACGCAGGATCAAGCAGTACAACCTCATCACCGTCGTCAATCAGGGTGTTGATCGTCTCGTACAGTCCCTGTTTACCACCTGGCGTAGCGATGATCTCGCTGGGGCTGGCGTTGATTCCTTGGTCGTTCAGCTTTTCGGCGAGTGCGTCTTTGAGTTCCGGAATCCCGTTCGAGGAGGTATATCCCGTGTGGCCGGCGTCCATCGCGTCTTTGGCGGCCTGGATGATGTTTTCGGGCGTTGGGAAATCCGGCTCGCCAACCGAAAGGTCGACGACGTCTTTACCCTCGGCTTGCAGTTCGCTCGATAGGTTGCTGATCGCCAGTGTCGCGCTCGGTTCGACCCGACCGACTCGGTCTGCAAACTCCATAGTCATGCTAGTACCTCTAGGATATCCACGGCGGCGTTTACGGCTTCCGCTCCTTTCTCGCTGCGCTCGCGAGCCTCCGCACCACTCATCCCTGGCCCGCTGACACCGAACGTCACGGGTTTGTCTCGCTCGAGGCTTACATCGGTCAACCCCTGGGCTGCCGCGTCGGCGATCACCTGATCGTGGGCTGTATCGCCCGTAACGATCGCCCCGATAACGGCGACAGCCTCAATGTCGTCGCGGCGGGCCAGCCGGTCGGCAGCCAGCGGCGCGTCGTATGCGCCTGGTACTTCGATCACGTCGACGATCTCTGCGCCCCGCTCGGCGGCGGCCGTCTCGGCTGCCGCCTGCATATCGGTGGTCACCGAACTGTTGAACTGAGCAACCACCAGTCCGACTGCAGTCATGCCTGACGGTTAGCCGCTCGCACAAAAGAACTACCGTTGTCGGCCGACTCTCTTGGTGGCTCGGTTGGCTGAATAGTTCAGCCAATCTGTCCAGTCGACTTCAGAGAGGGACGCTTCGAACCAGCGTCCTCAGAACCACACGGCCGAAAGCGTGTGTTGAGAACAAAAAAGCCCCATACTCAAGCAATGAACTGCGTTACTGGTGTGTCACTCGAGTTGGGTCGGTCATTGGTGAGGGTCATTGTCACCGGTTGAACAGCCCTCAGAAACAGAACGCTTTCCTCAGCCGGGTTGCGTTGTTCAGTCGTGTCATCTCCCGCCGCCGACAGTCGGCACAGTTGGATCGTTGCAGGCGTCGGGGCGGTTGCGATGGTCTTTACATTTGGGACACCACTGTCATACGGTATCTTCCGTGCGCCGTTCAGCGACGCCTTCGGCATCTCGCCGGTTGCGCTGTCGACTGTCTTTTCAGTGATGCTGTTTACGTTTTTTATTGGTTCTGGTGCAGTTGGGGTGCTGTCGGTTCACCTTCCGGCCCGCGGGGTTCTCTTGGCGGCTGCGGCGACGACTGGCCTGCTTACGCCGTCGCTGCACCTCGTTGAGTCGTATCTGGGGCTGCTCGTCGTGTTTGGCTTTCTCGGGCTCGCGTTAGGAACTGTTTTCGTTCTGTTGGCCTCTATTATCCCGCGGTGGTTCGAGAAGCGACGTGGGGCAGCAACGGGCCTGATTTTTGTCGGCAACGGGCTCGGACTTTTTGTACTGCCGCCGCTGTGGCAGGTTGCTTTCAGCCAGTTCGGTGTCGAACAGGGATTTGTATACATCATGGCGGTGACGACGGTCTCTTTTCTGGCGGCAGGTCTCGTCTGCCGACGACCGCCGTGGGCTGCCCAGTCAACGGACTCGACAGGTGAGATTCTTCGGTGGATCGCTCACCTAGGCCGTACCAGACGGTTTTTACAGCTGTTTGTCGGGATGGGCCTGGCGTTTGCGTGGTACCAACTGCTGGCTGCCTATGCAGTTGATCTATTTTCGGCTCGCGGACTGACTGCTGGAGGGGCGTCGATTGCTTTTGGGCTCGTCGGTGGGGTGAGCATCATTTCGCGGATTGGTGGCGGCTATCTCGGCGACCGATTCGGCTCGAGGCGGGCGTTTTTGGGCTCGCTGAGCTGTGCCACGGTTGGCATCGCACTGTTGATTGCTCCACAACTGTCGGTCATCGCCATTGGAGTTGTGTTAATCGGCCTGGGGTTGGGTGGATGTGCGACGCTCTACATCCCGGTACTGATGGAGGTCTATCCTCCTGAGAAGGATACGGCAATCATCGGCGTTTTCAACGTCGCCGGCGGGATCGGCTCGCTGGCGATGCCACCGCTTGGAACGGCGAGTATTGCTTACACCGAGGGGTTCACCGCAGCCATCGTGCTAACGTTTGTCATTACCCTTGTGGCCTTTTGGCTGGTCGTCTCGGGAACGCGCACAGCCTAACTGTGCTGTGTGGAGTGTCGCTTTCGGTGGTTCGACCGTGGTTGCGAACTCTTTTTGGTCGCCGAGTGAATCCCTCGCGTATGACAACCACGTTACCTGGCCCAACACTCGGCGTCGTCGGCGGCGGGCAGCTCGGTCGCATGCTTGGAGAGGCTGCCGCCCCGCTCGGTGTCGATCTTGTCGTGCTCGATCCGACACCTGCGTGTCCCGCCTCGCCAGTCGCTCGCAGACAGATCGTTGGCGAGTTTGACGACCCTGCTGCGGTCAGGGAACTCGCCGAAGTGAGTGATGCTCTCACATTTGAGATTGAACTAGCAGACCCCGAGTTGCTCGAGGAGGTAGCCGATGAATACGGGGTTCCGATCAACCCCGATCCGGGGACGCTCCGGACGATACAGGACAAACTCGTCCAAAAAGAAGCGCTCGCGGACGCCGGCATTCCAGTTCCTGAGTTCGTCGGTATCGGCGGCGAAAAAGACCTCAAAATGGTCGTCGACGAACTCGAGGGTGTGATGCTGAAAGCTCGCCAAGGCGGCTACGACGGCCGAGGGAATACGCCCGTCGACGACCCCAGCGAGGCGGCCGAAGCTCTCGAGGTACTGGGCGTCGAGACGATGGCCGAATCGTTCGTGCCGTTCGAGCGCGAACTCTCGGTTATCGGGATCAAAGGAGCCAACGACGTTGCCACCTATCCGGTCACCGAAACCATCCACGAAGACGAAATCCTGCGGGCCAGTGTTTCGCCGGCCCGAAGCGACGACAACATCCTCGAGCGTGCCCAGGCGGTCGCACGGGATGTCCTCGAGTTTCTCGACGGCTGGGGCGTCTACGGCATTGAGTTGTTCGAAACCGAAGCGGGCAACATCTTGGTCAACGAGATCGCCCCCCGGCCGCACAACTCGGGCCACTGGACCATCGAAGGCGCGCGCACATCACAGTTCGAAAACCACATTCGGGCCGTGTTGGGCTGGCCGCTCGGGCCAACCGAGCTTCGTGAGCCAACCGTCTCGGCCAACATCCTCGGCGATGTTGCAGAACCTGAAAACGCGACACTGTACTCAGTCAACAGCGTTCTCGAGACTGCTAACGCTCACCTCCATTGGTACGGCAAACAGCAGGTTCGACCGCTCCGGAAGATGGGTCATATCACCGTTACCGATCCGGACGACGGCGACCGCGAGGCGCTGCTCGAGCACACTGAGTCGCTCCGCGACGAACTGACGTTCGTCGAACCACAGTAACTACGATCTATTGATACACATACACCAACACAACATGACAACCGCACCTGAAATCCAAGCCCTGATTGACCGACTCGAGGCCGAAGCCGAAGCCGACTGCGACCCACAGACAACCCCTGAGGTAGGAATTATCATGGGATCTGATTCGGATCTCGAGGTGATGGCTGGAGCGTATGAGGCACTCGAAAAGCTGGGATTCGCCGAACAAATAGACTTCGAGAACCCACCGGAGAGCCGCTTTACTTTCGAGAGCTACGTTGTTTCTGCACACAGAACTCCTGAGTTGATGTACGCCTACTGTGAGACCGCTGCTGCTCGCGGTATCGATGTAATTATCGCGGGCGCAGGCGGGAAATCAGCTGATCTGCCGAACATGTCGGCCTCGATTGCCTACCCCATTCCAGTGATCGGCGTCCCCGTTCAGGAAAAATCCGTCGACAGCGTCATTGGCATGCCAACTGGCGCGCCGATCACCGCTGTTGATGCAGGAAAATCGTTCAACGCGGGCCTTTCTGCGGGCCAGATCCTTGCGCGCGAACACGATGAGCTCGAACAGGCGCTCGTCGAGTACCACGACTCACTGCAGAGTGGTGTTGGCGAGGTCTCGAAGGATCTGCACGATTTGGGGATCGACGGCTTTCGCAACCGAGACTCATAATCTGTTGTCGCTCAGCCAAACGCCGAAATAGATAAGAGGAATTGGTTAAAAACGGCCCCTATGCGGTACTCACCAGCCATCAGAATCGTCCTAGCAGCTGGCCTCGGCGGCATGCTGGGCCTTGTTCTCTCGTATGTCGAAGCCGCCAGCTTAGGGATTGCTGGAGACGGCCACCTGTGGAATATGGCGTTTGGCCTTGTCACGCTCATGCTCGCCTGTGGTGTATTCTCCTACTGGTTCGCCAACAGATGGTGGTTCTGGCCCGACCAGTCGGTAGACCAATGAACGTCTCAGTGTATCTCGCTCGGTACAATCGCTCAACCGGGATTCTGCTGATTTCCTGAACAGTGACCTCTCTGGGAATCTGCTGGTATTCAGCATCTTTCGAGGCCGGGGAGGAAGCCGACATGATGGGGAACGGACAATGTGGCTTCTGCCATTTGACTCGCTATCCGATACACTTTTTTCGGGGCCATCGAATCAAAAACCAGTGATACCGTCGCACAAGTCACCGGTATCACGGGCCGCAGTAGCCCGGCCCCAGAATGGTGGTGATGCCGACCCCGAAGGTCGTTTGGTACGGGCGAGGAACGACCTTCCTCCCCGGCGACAACTGACGGCGAGCCACACATCAAAGCCCTCCCTCAACGAGCGAGGTCGCAAGACAGAGCGAAGTAGGGAGGGGTCGGTTACTTCGCGTTGTTGCAGAAACTAGAATCAGGGCTGTCTACGGTACCGGTCTGGTATTGCTTTAGTTATTACATTTGCGTAGCTCACTGCGAAAACGTATCGGCTGGATAGTGGCATGTATTCAACCCCCTGCCGTCGTGTACGTTCCTACCTGGGTTCAATACTCTCGGAGTCGAAGAGTTACGAAGAGCTAGGAGTTCTACTGTGACCTGGGTGTGTCGACTCGCATTTGATGAGGCGTCTATTTTGGAATAAAAGATATAACAGGTACTTGTGTGCGCGCTATCTCATGGCTCAATTGAGGCACCTCTTGTTGAATCATCGCACACCAGTTGTGAACTTGACGCAACCGACCCATGTAGCGCGACGAACACTCGATAAACCGCTCTATTTGTGTGAATATACTCGGTGAGACAGCCGCTCAAAAATCAACGCTTATGAGGGCCGGGTTCAAACCTTCGGACGTTACGGAGAACTCGGAATGTCATGGATAGCAATCGGGGCGTTGGCGATTGTCGGTGTTGCGATCCCACTTGCGATGATGGTGGTCTCAGCACTGCTTCGGCCGGCGGTCCCCGAACAAGGCAAGAAAACAACCTACGAGAGCGGTGAGATCCCGACTGGCTCGGGGCACGTCCAACTGAATATTCAGTACTACATGGTCGCGCTGCTGTTCGTCGTCTTCGATATTGAGACGGTGATGATCTTCCCGTGGGCAGTTATGTACCGCAGCGCACTGGAGGCGGGCGTTCCGCTGTCCCAGGCAC